>JBAPWU010000350.1:0-14840 GCA_049283855.1 Kineosporiaceae bacterium | reverse complement strand
CGCCAGCAGTGCCCCGGTGGCGGCCACGCCGGCCAGCCCGGCCAGTCCCAGCCCGCGCAGCAGCCGGCCCCGAAGCTTCGCCCGCGCATCGCCGTCCATCGCTGCCTCCCGTTCTCCGGGCGTGCCGCCCGGCAGACTGGGCCCATGCCCAGCTCGCTCGATCTCGACCAGGCGGTCGAGGTGTGTCGCACCGGTGACCTGTGGCTGTTCCGCGGGCCCAGTCTGGCCGACCACGCGATCCGGGCACTGACCAACGCTCCGGTGAACCACGTCGGCATGGCCGTGGTGATCGAGGATCTCCCGCCCCTGATGTGGCACGCCGAGCTCGGCCAGGCGCTCGCCGACGTGTGGACCGGCACCCGGCACCGCGGCGTCCAGCTGCACGACCTGCGCGAGTCGGTGGAGCAGTGGTGGCACCGCTACGGCCAGCAGCCCTGGCTGCGCCAGCTCGACGCCACGGTCACCCCCGCGATGGAGGACGAGCTGCTCCGCGAGATCGCCCGCGCCGACGGTCTGCCGTTCCCGCGGACCGCCGCGCTGGCCGGGCGCTGGCTGCGCGGTCGGGTGCGGCGACGCGCACCGATCGGGGTCACCTACTGCGCCGAGGTGGTCGCCCGGGCCTATCAGGTGATGGGCCTGCTGGACGGCGAGCGGCCGGTGAACTCCTACGACCCGGGCACCTTCTGGTCGGGTGACGATCTCGAGCTGGCCGCCGGGGCGCGGCTGGGTGCCGAGATCGAGGTGCGGATGCCGCCCCGCTCCGCCGTCAGCCGAGGACCCGGTTGACGACCGGTCCACCGGTGATCACCGGTTGCGGCACGGGCTGGATCGGCGTACCTGGGTGGCCGTTGCCGGTGCCGTCGTCCGCGGTGGGCCTGATCGGCGGCACCACAGGCACGACCTTGCGGTCCAGCGCGTAGGGGCACTGCCACGTCGGCCGGTTCCTCTCCGTCCACGGCCGGCACAGGTCGCGCACGACCTCGACGCAGAAGCCGAACGCCTCCTCCGTTCCGCCCGCGGTCCGGTACAGCTCCTCGGTGGCCTTGTCCCGAGCCGTGGCCTTGTCCCGGCCCGTGGCCTTGTCCCGCCCCGTGGTGAGCGTGTCCCGCCCCTTCGCTGCCTGCGTGCCGTCGGCCACCCAGGCGCGGCAGATCCGGGCCATCCGCACCCGTTCGCCCCTGGTGAGTCGATCCACGGCCGAGCCCGCGGCGGACCGGGGTTCCTCGGCCGCCCCGCGGGTGGTCTCCGCAGCGGCCGGTGAGCGGTCGGTCGTCCCCGGGGTGTGCGCGGCCCGGGCCGTCGGCTCGGAAGGGGTGGCCGGGTCGACTGCCCCGGCGACGGCCTGGCCCGAGGACGTCTGAGCGCTGGTGGTGGCGGCGACCGGGACCGGATCCCCACCCCTCGTGGCGGCCAGGGCCAGCCCACCGAGCGCGACGGTGACGGCCGCCGCGGCCAGCACCTTGGCGGCCATGGTCCGGCGGACGCCGACGGTGCGGCCGCGGGGACCGCGGTCGAGGACCAGGGTGGTCTGCACGGCGCCGCTCGACTGCTGGGCCCAGCGGTAGGCCGCGACGACGTCCTGCTCGCCGTCGACGGCACCGGACGGCGCGCTCCGGGCGTCGTGCAGCACCTGGGACAGGGGGTCGGTCACCGGGACGGTCCCGTCCAGCAGGTCCTCGCTGTGCCGGCGGGTGTGGCGTCCCTGTCGGTTCGTGGTCATCACCCCGCTCAGCGCCGCGGCGGCGGATCCCGTTACTCGCCGGACCGGTCGGCGAGCTGGAAGGCCAGCCGCTTGAGCCCCCGGTGGGCGGCGACCCGCACGGCGTTGGGCCGCTTGCCGAGCACCTGTGCCGCAGTGGGAACGTCGAGTCCGACCACGGCGCGCAGCATCACGGCCTCGGCCTGCTCGGTGGGCAGGGTGGCGACCAGGGCGACCGCCCGTGCGGTGTGCAACCGCTCGATGGCCTCCTCAGAGGTGTCGTCACCGGCCGCGTACTGGCGCTCGGTCAGGTCATCGACCACGACCGGCCGGCGTCCGCGGGCACGCAGGTGGTCGAGGGCGCGGTGCCGAGTGATCGTGGCCACCCAGCCGCGGAACGAGTCGAGGCCGCCGTCGAAACCGCGGATGTCGCGGCACACCTGCAGCCAGGCCTCGGCGGCGACGTCCTCGCCCTCGGGCCCGACCAGGGTGGTGGCGTAGCGCAGGATGCGCGGGTGCAGTTCCCGGTAGAGGTCCACGAACGCGGTCTCGTCGCCCGCCACGGCATGCGCCACCGTGCGGTCACTGGTGAGGACCGCATGCTGCGAATCGCGGATGAGCGCCGTGGCGATCCTGTCCGATTGGGGGCGGATGTCCGTCATCAACGAGACAGCGTCGTCCGATAGGTGCGCATTACGCCTAGGTCAAGACTCCGACGTAGCCCGTCGTCCAGTGGCTCAGAGGATGGGCCAGTTGTTCCGTTCGCGGATCACGTCGGCGTCCGACCTGCTGGTCCGGCGTTGCTCCGCGGCCAGCTGGCGCCGAGCTTCGGCACGGCCGTCCTCGTCCCGGGCGTCGCCTTCACGACGGCCAGGGAACAACGACCGCCAGATCGCAGCGAGCATGTTCCGGATCATGGGCTCACCCCCGAAAACATGATCGCACGCCCGGGTCAGAAGACCGACTCGTCCAGCTCCATCAGGGCGTTGTCGGTGGCCTCGGCGATGGCGCGCTCTCCGGCGAGCTTCGGCAGCACGGTGCGGGCGAAGAACCGCGCCGCCGCCACCTTGCCCTCGTAGAAGGACCGCTCCGACGCCGACAGGGACTCATCGGCCAGCCGGTCCAGGGCGACGTCCGCCCCGCGCATCAGCAGCCAGCCGATCACCAGATCGCCCGCGGCCATCAGCAGCCGAGTCGTGTTCTGGCCGACCTTGTAGACGTTGCGCGGGTCGTTGCCCTCCCCGCGCGGGTCGCTCGACATGAGCGCGCCGACCATGTAGCCGACGATCCCCTGCACGTCGTCCAGCGCCTTGTTGAGCAGGTCGCGCTCGACCGACAGTTGTCCGTCGCCGCCGTCCGCCTTGACGAACTCGGCGATCTGCTGGGCGAGGTGGGAGAGCGCCTGGCCGCGGTCGCGCACGATCTTGCGGAAGAAGAAGTCCATGCCCTGGATCGCGGTGGTGCCCTCGTACAGGGTGTCGATCTTGGCGTCGCGCACGTACTGCTCGATCGGGTAGTCCTGCAGGAAGCCGGAGCCGCCGTAGGTCTGCAGGCTCTCGGTGCCCAGCAGCACCCAGGACCGCTCGGAGCCGCAGCCCTTGACGAGCGGAAGCAGAAGGTCGTTGACCCGCTCGGCCATCTCGTCGTGCTGCCCCGCGGCGTCGGCCACGGCGATCGCGTCCTGCTGGCTCGCGGCGAAGAGGACCAGCGCGCGCAGGCCCTCGGCGTAGCTCTTCTGCAGCATCAGCGAACGGCGCACGTCGGGGTGGTGGGTGATCGTGACCCGGGGTGCGGTCTTGTCCGTCATCTGGGTCAGGTCGGCGCCCTGCACCCGGCTCTTGGCGTAGTCGAGGGCGTTCAGGTAGCCGGTGGACAGGGTGGCGATCGCCTTGGTGCCCACCATCATGCGGGCGGCCTCGATCACCTTGAACATCTGGGCGATGCCGTCGTGCACCTCGCCGACCAGGGTGCCCACGGCCGGGATGCCGTCGACCTCGCCGAAGCGCAGCTCGCAGGTGGTGGAGGCCTTCAGGCCCATCTTGTTCTCGACGTTGGTGGCGAAGACGCCGTTGCGCTCGCCGAGCTCACCGGTCTCGGCGTTGACCTGGAACTTGGGCACGAGGAACAGCGACAGCCCCTTGGTGCCCGGGCCGGCCCCCTGGGGGCGGGCCAGCACGAGATGGATGATGTTGTCGAAGATGTCGGCCTCGGCGCTGGTGATGAAGCGCTTCACGCCGGTGATGTGCCAGGTGCCGTCGGCCTGCTGCACGGCTTTGGTGCGACCGGCGCCGACGTCGGAGCCGGCGTCGGGCTCGGTGAGCACCATGGTGCAGCCCCAGTGCCGCTCGACCATGTGTCCGGCGATCTTCTTCTGCTCCTCGGTGCCCAGGTCGTACAGGATGCGGGCGAAGCCGAAGCCGCTGGAGTACATGTGGATGGCGGGGTTGGCGCCGAGCACGAACTCGGCCATGGCCCAGCGCAGGGACGGCGGCACCGGGTGCCCACCGATCTCCGGCTGCATGTCGCTGCGCCAGAACTCGCTCTCGACGTAGGCCCGGTAGCTGGCCCGGAACGACTCCGGCAGTGTGACCGAGTACGTGGCCGGGTCGTACACCGGCGGGGTGCGGTCGGAGTCGATCATGGACCCGGCCAGCTTGTCGGTGGCGAGCTTGGCGACCTGGCTCAGCATCTCGCGAGCGGTCTCGCTGTCGACCTCGGCGAACGGTCCGGTGCCGAGGACCTGGTCGCGCCCGAGTACCTCGAACAGGGCGAACTCGATGTCGCGCAGGTTGTGCTTGTAGTGGCTCATCGCCGTGGTCCCTCCAGGTTACCCGCCAGTAACCTCATGATGCCTACTCGTCGGTAACTTGGCAACCACGTGCGGTGCGGCGTTGATCGCACGGGCTGCTCAGTCGCGCAGTGCGCCGTAGACGCTCTGGCGCAGCAGGGGCCGCAGCGGGTACGTGCTCGACGGCAGGAGCTGCGTCATGAGCACGACGGAGAGGTCCTCCGCCGGGTCGACCCAGAACGTGGTGCTCGCCGCGCCGCCCCAGTTGTACTCACCGGCCGAGCACAGCATCCGGGTCGCCACCGGGTCGACCACGACGGCCATCCCGAGCCCGAAGCCCACGCCGTGCTGGGGGATCTCGGAGAACACCGGCCGGCCGAACGTCTGCATGTCGGCGTTGCCGGGCAGGTGGTTGCGGGTCATGTAGGCCAGCGTCCGTGGGCCGAGCAGCCGGACGCCGTCCAGCTCGCCGCCCCGGGCCAGCAGCTGCACGAAGCGGTGATAGTCGGCGGTGGTGGAGACGAGCCCGCCGCCGCCGGCCAGCAGCGGCGGGTCGAGGACCGAGTCGCCCAGGGTGGCGTTCGCCGCCATGCCGTCGGCGGTGGCCACGTAGAGCGTGGCCAGCCGGTCGACGTCGCCCGCGTCGACCCGGAAGGTGGTGTCGACCATGCCGAGCGGTCCGGTGATCCGCTCGCGGAAGAACACGTCGAGGCGCTGCCCGCTGACCACCTCGATCAGGCGGCCGAGCACGTCGGTGGCCACGGAGTAGTTCCACTCGGTGCCCGGGGTGAACAGCAGGGGCAGGCCCGCCCAGAAGTCCACCGCGTGCTCGAGGTCGACCCCCGCCGGGCTGCCCCACTCGTAGCCCGCGGCCCGCAGCATCGCGTCCACCGGATGCATCCGGTGGAAGCCGTAGGTGAGCCCGGCGGTGTGGGTGAGCAGATGCCAGATCCTGATCGGTTCCGTGGTGGGCACGGTCATCGACTTGACGTCGGAGCCGCCGGTGTGGATCCGTGAGCCGGCGAAGGCGGGCAGGTAGCGGGCGATCGGGTCGGTGAGCTGGAAGGCGCCCTCCTCGTACAGCATCATCACGGCGACCGCGGTGATCGGCTTGGTCATCGAGAAGATCCGCCACAGCGTGTCCTCGGTGACCGGGCGATCGCGCTCGACGTCGCGCCGTCCGGCCAGGGTGTTGTGCACGACCTGCCCGAGGCGGGTGATCACCAGGTGGTAGCCGGGGATCCGGCCGGCGTCCACATAGCGGTTCAGGGCCCGGTCCACGCGGGCCAGCGCGGTGCCGTCCATGCCCACCTGCGCCGGGTCCACCTCGACCGTCAGCCCACCCATGTCCGCGCCTCCCGCCTTCCCCAGCCGCACCTGCCCGCGCTGTCTCCCCGAGCACAATGTCACGCGGCGCCCGTCTGGCGGGCACGGTGTGACGTTGTGCCCGCCACGGACGGATGCGACGCCGCACGGTCGGCGGCATGTGGTCGCACAGCGTGCGCGAGCCGGGGGGTAGGGCAGACTCGCCGCGTGTCGCGCCGCGGTTGGGTTCTGTTCCTCGCCCTGTCCCTGATCTGGGGGATCCCCTACCTGCTGATCAAGATCGCGGTGGGGGACCTGTCACCGGCCATGGTGGTGTTCGGCCGGACGGCGCTCGCTGCGGTGATCCTGCTGCCGGTGGCCGCGGCTCGGGGGGTGCTGCCCGCCCTGCGGACGGTGTGGCGGTGGGTGCTGGTGTTCGCCGTCGCCGAGATCGCCGTTCCGTTCGTCATGCTGGGTTCAGCCGAGCGGCGGCTGACGAGTTCACTGACGGCTCTGCTGATCGCCGCGATTCCCCTGGTGGCCTTGGTGCTGTCCCGGCTGGCCGGGCTCGAGCACCACCTGGAGCCACGGCGGCTGGCCGGCCTGCTGGTCGGGCTGGCCGGGGTGGGCGCCCTGGCCGGGTTGGACCTGCGCAGCGGTGACCTGCTCCCGGTCGGTGCCGTGGCGTGCGCCGTGCTGGGGTACGCGATGGGCCCGATCATCGTGACCAGGTGGCTCTCCGAGGTCTCCGGACTGGGGGTCAGCGCGGTGGCCCTCACGGTGAACGCGGTCGTCTACGCGCCGTTCGCCTGGCTGACCCGCCCACGGCCGGCGGCCGTGGTGTCCGACTCGGCGTGGGTGGCCGTCGCCGTCCTGGGGGTGGTGTGCAGCGCGCTGGCCTTCCTCGTGTTCTTCGCCCTGGTCGCCGAGGTCGGTCCAGCCCGGACCACGGTGATCACCTACGTCAACCCGGTGGTCGCGGCCGTGGCCGGGATCGTGGTCCTGGACGAGCCGATCACCCGCGGCCTGCTCGTGGGCTTCCCGCTGGTGCTGCTCGGGTCGTGGTTGGCCACGCGGCGCAGCCCTGCTCGCGAGGTGAGCCCGGTCACGTGACCTTGTGCCCCTCGTGCAACGCGATTCTCGGAGGGACCATGGACACGCCTGACGTCTGGGGCCACGGAGGTGTGTCATGAGAGTCCACGTCGTCTACGACTCGGGGTTCGGGAACACCGAGCTGGTCGCTCAGCGGATCGGGACCGTGCTGGGCCGCACCCATGAGGTCACCCTCAAGCGGGTGGCGGAGGCGCACGTGGCGGACATCGCGGTCGGCGACGTCCTGATCATCGGCTCGCCGACCCAGGGTGGTCGGGCCACGCCGGCCGTCGAGCGCTACCTCGCCCATCTGCCGGACGCCGTCCTGGAGGGCCTGCAGTTCGCCGCCTTCGACACCCGCCTGACGGCACGCTGGGTGCGGATGTTCGGCTTCGCCGCCGACCGGATGCACCGCGCA
The DNA here is from genome assembly GCA_049283855.1 of Kineosporiaceae bacterium. Taxonomy (GTDB): domain Bacteria; phylum Actinomycetota; class Actinomycetes; order Actinomycetales; family Kineosporiaceae; genus JADJPO01. The sequence goes on along the minus strand of JBAPWU010000350.1, from coordinate 7,538 downwards.
CTGACCGACCGCGACGCGGTGGCGCTGAGCATGGCCCAGGGCTTCGCGGTGGCGGGCAAGGAAGGCCCGCTGAAGGTCGGCGAGCTGGACCGTGCCGCCCACTGGGCGTCGGACCTGCTGATCCCCGTCATGCACTGAGTCATGCACTGAGTCACTGAGTCATGCACTGAGTCAGGCGCTGACCCGCTGGCCGGGGTCAGGCCCAGGGCTGAGGGCTCGGCTCAGGCTCGGGTCAGGCCTTGGCCGGCAGCCACTTCCGCCACACCGCCGGGTGGGCGGCCAGCCACTTCTTGGCGGCGGCCTCGGGGGTCAGCTTGCCCTCGGTGATGTAGCCGGCCACCTGGTTCTGGTCCTCGTTGGTCCACTGGAAGTTCTGGATCAACTCGGCCGCGGGACTGCCCGAGTAGGCGAACCTCCGGTTCATGATCTTGTCCAGGTCGTAGGGCTGGTAGTCGCAGGCGACCGTCTTCGGGTCGGAGTCGCAGCCGGGGGTGTACTCGGGCAGGGAGATGTGCGCGAGCTTGATCTCGGACAGCAGCCACTGCGGCGAGTAGAAGTACCCCAGCAGCGGGGTGCGGTCCCTCTCGGCGGCCCGGAAGGCGGCGATGAGCTTGTCCTCGCTGCCGGCGTAGACCACGGTGAGGTTCAGGCCCAGGTTGCGCATCAGGGCCTCGTCGTTGGAGACGTAGTCCGGGTCTCCTGCCAGGAACTGCCCCTTTGCGCCGGACCTGGCGGTCTTGAACAGCGCCCAGCGCTTCTTCAGACTGCGCCAGTCGGTGATGTCGGGATACTCCTTGACCATCCACGGCGGCACATACCAGCCGATCACACCCTGGTTTCCGGTCAGGCCGGCCTCCACGGCCAGACCCTTCTGGTCGATGTAGAGCTTCTTCAGATCGTCGTGGCCCCAGTTCTCCAGGATCGCGTCCACCGATCCGTCGGCCAGGTGCGCCCACGACTTGACCTCCTTCTCGGCCGTGACCTTGACGGTGCAGCCGAGTTCCTGCTCGGCCAGATAGCTGATCACGGCGAGGTTGGCGTCGTAGCCCGCCCACGCGTTGGAGGCCAGGGTCACCGTGCCGCACGCCGTCCGGGTCAGACCCGGCGCGGCGACCAGCGCCGGGGCCGGGCCGCCGCACCCGGTCAGCACGACGAGCCCGAGCAGACAGGCGAATCCCGCCGTGAGCCGGTGGCCGCGCTGTGGCCTCACAACCGCACCCCGATGGCGTCCTCGGCCAGCCGACGGGCCAGCACCTCCTCGGTCAGGGCGACCAGGACGTCCTTGACCGAGTCCCGCCGCCGGGCATCGCACTCGATCACCGGGACGCCGTCCATCACCCCCAACGCCTCGCGCACCTCGTCGAGTTCGAACCGGGGTGCGGCGTCGAACTGGTTGACCGCCACCAGAAACGGCACAGCGTGCTCCTCGAAGTAGTCGATCGCCGGGAAGCAGTCCTCGACCCGGCCGGTGTCGAGCAGGATCACCGCGCCGAGGGCGCCCTCGACCAGGTCGTCCCACAGGAAGGCATAGCGGTCCTGGCCCGGGGTGCCGAACAGGTACAGGCGCAGGCTTTCGTCCAGACTGATCCTGCCGAAGTCGAGGGCCACCGTGGTGGTCACCTTGCCGGGCACCGAGCTGGCGTCGTCGACCCCGACCGAGACGTCGGTCATGTCGGCCTCGGTGAGCAGCGGCTCCACCTCGGAGATCGCGCCGACGAACGTGGTCTTGCCGACCCCGAAGCCCCCACTGATCACGATCTTCACCGAGACCAGGTCGAAGATCTCCTCAGAGTGCTCGGACACGATCGCGGATCCTTTCGATCAGGCGCACCGACAGGGCGCCCGGCTGGGTCATGGACACCGTGCCGTCGGCGACCAGGTCGGCGATCAGGATGCGCGCCACCCCGAGTGGAACGCCCACGGCTGCAGCCACCTCGGCGACGGACGTCGGTCGCCGGCAGAGCTGGACGATCTGGCGGGCCTCGAAGCGCAGGGCCGGGGAGACCGTTGCCCGGGCGTGGATCAGCGTCTCGACGCGCAGCCCGTCCTGGGCCGGCGTGGTCCGACCGCCGGTGAGCATGAACGGGCGCACCAGCGGGTCGTCGATGACGCTGTCGTCGGTCATCGCGGGAGATGCTGCCGTGACTCGGCGATCAGCGCCGGGGTGAGCAGCGGGCCGAAACGTTCGGCGAGAGAGGCGGTCTCGTAGCCGATCAGTCCGAGGTCGCCGTCCGCCTCGGCCACCACGCCGATGGAGCTGCCACCGGGGATGGTCGAGACCAGCAGGAAGCCCCTGACCATCTCGATCATCACCAGCTTGAGCCCCTCGAAGTCGTAGCGTCGGGCGGCGCTGCGCCCCAGGCTGACCAGGCTGGACACGATGGCGGCGAGATGGTCGGCGTCGGTGCGGGTCAACCCGTCCGAGCTGGCGATCAGGAGCCCGTCCGAGGAGACGGCGACCGCCTCGCGGACACCGTGGGTGGTGCGCACGAAATTGGCCAGCAGCCAACTGAACTCGTGCCGGTCGGTGGATGCGGGGCTGGTCATTCGTGTTCCTCCACGTCCTGTGCCTCCTGCCCGCGACGGACTCCGGCGCGCAGTGCGGTCAAGCGGGCGCCCACCGTGGCCGGTGAGCTGTCGACGCTGGCACGGTGGGCGGCGTCCAGGTCGATCACCTGGCGGATCGACGCGTTCGCCGCGGCGGGGGACCCGGCGCGCTCGGCCCGGGGGGCTCGCTTGGGCAGGCCGTTGCGGGTGCGTGCGGCCGATGCGGTGGTGATGGCGGTGCCGGCTGCGGTCGTCGGCGGGAAGGGCACCAGGTAGGGCTCGGGCCTGGCCTGGGGGGCGGGCTCGGGAGCGTCGATGCCCGGGCGGAGCCTGATCGTGGCCGCCGGTGGAACACGTTGCGCTGCAGATGGTTTCGCAGCGGTGGAGGGCGAGGGCTCGAACAGAGATGCCTCGGTCAGGGAGGTCGGCAACGGCGGAGGAACCGGTGTGGGGACGGGCTGAGCTGCGGGCCGTTGAGCCGGCTCCGGGGCGGGCCGTCCGGCGGGCTCCAGGTCGGCGTCCACGGCGGTATCGGGTGCGTCGGCAGCCTCGGGCGCGACCGCCACGTCGACGTGGACGACGACGGGGATCCCCTCGGGCCGCGTGGATTCCGCCGTGGTTGCCTCGTCCGGGGCCGGAGCCACGGTGAGCTCTGCCGGTGCGCCGACGATGGAGCGGGGCAGGGTGAGCAGAGCGGGGGGGAGGGTGACCCGGGCGGTGACGCCGACCACCGGCGAGGGCAGCAGCTCCACCTGGGCCGAGATCTGCCGGGCGAGCTCGCCGACCACGAAGTGGCCCAGGAACCGGGTCGGCGCGGCGATGAAGTCGCCCTCGCCGCGCAGGCGGGAATTGGCCAGTCGCAGTTCTTCTGAGGTCATCCCGACGCCCTGGTCGGTGATCGCGATCAGGTAGCCGCCGGCCTGCTGGCGTCCTTGGATCTCCACCTCGCAGTCGGGCGGCGAGAAGGAGAGCCCGTTCTCGATGAGCTCGGACAGCACGTGCGCGACGGCGCCGACGGCGGGCCCCGCGACGAGGGCCTCGTCCACCCGGCGCAGTGAGACGCGTCGGTACTCCTCGACCTCGGAGACCGCGGCGCGGATCACGTCCGAGACCGGGACCGGGGTGGAGAGCTGGCGGGGGCTGGCCGAGCCGACGAGCACCAGCAGGCTGTCCGCGTTGCGGCGCATCCGCGTGGCCAGGTGGTCGAGCTCGAACAGGTTCGACAGTGCCTGTGGGTCGATCTCCTCCCGCTCGAGGGAGGTGATGAAGCCGAGCTGGCGACGGATCAGGTTCTGGTTGCGTCGCCCGAGGTTGGCGAGCGACTCGATCGTGCGCCGGCGTTGCACGGCCTGCTCGATCGCGAGGTCGTAGGCTGCCGACTGCAGCCGGCCCAGAGCGGTCGCCACGGACTGGATCTCCTCGGTGGCGCGCGGCGGAACCTCCACCGGGCGTGGCGGATCGGGCGGGTCGTCGGCGCGCCCGGCCTGCACCCGCATGACTGCGGCGGGAAGCCGTTCCACGGCAACGCTGTCCGCCTCGGAGGCCAGTGCGGCCAGAGGTCGGGTGATCGATCGGGAGGCGAGGACGGCCAGGTAGACGGATCCGAGCAGACAGAGCAGGACGCCGAGGAGCAGCGCACCGATGCGTTGTGCCGCGGCGGTCTGCAGGTCGTGGGAGCGGATCTGGATCTGGGAGCCGATGTGCTGCTGGAGCTGGCCCAGGTCATCGAGCACCGTGGTCAGACCGGACCACCAGGCCTGCGGGTTGACCACCAGGTGCCTGCCGTCCGCCGAGTCGATCGCGACCTGCTCGAAGAAGAGGGTCTCGCGCGCGGCGCCGGTGTTCAGGGAGAAGTCGAGTCCGGCCTGCTGCCCGGTGGTGGCCGACCGCTGGAACCGGTCGGTGGCGGCCTGCCGGGTGGCGCGCATCGTGGCGAACTGGACGAACTCGCCCTTGGCGAAGCCGCCGGCTGAGAAGACCCCGTTCAGGAAGGCGCGTTCCTGTGCCGTTGCCTCGGTGAGTTCCTGCAGTGCAGCGAAGGCGGTCACCGACCGGCGCAGCTCGCCGTCGCCTGCGCGGTCGAGGCCGAGGTCGACGTCGGTCAGGCCGGCGATCCGGTCGGTGTAGTAGGCGAAGGTGGCGGCGCGGCCGGCTGATGCGGCGTCCGTGGCCGCTCGGATCGCGCTCAGGCCGTCGAGCTGGGCCAGCGCCGACCGCATCCGGGTGTTGAGGTCGCCGCCACCGGCGAGCAGCGACTGAAGGTTCAGGCGCTGCCGGTCGACACGCTGGCGCGCCGGACTGAGCTCGGGGCGAAAGCTCGGGTTGCCTCCGAGCACCGCGGCAGTCACGCCGCGCTCGGTCTGCAGCTCGCTCACCAGGTTCTGGACCGCCAGGGCGAGGTCGACCGAGCGCGAGGTGGTCTGGGAGGTGCGATACGCGCTCACCTGACCGGCAGCGACGAGCGCGAGGAGCAGGAGGACGACGAGAGCCGGCAGGGCCAGGATGCGGGCCAGGCGTCGGCGGATGGTGCCGCCGGCGAGCGGGCCCGAGTGCCTGCCGCCGCTCATTGCGTCTGCCCGGAGCCGGTCGACGTGCTGGGGAAGGGCTGTCGGACGAATCCCATCAACGAGCTCACCTGAGTCTGAAGCGTGATGTGTGTGGTTGAAGGTGACACTTTGCCTTGCCCGATCGTGGTGGAAAGCTAGCAGATCGTCCCTTTCTGCTCCAACCAAACACAGACACAGGGTGTCATTGTGATCACTCTGTGTTGATCCAACTCGGGGAACTCAGACGGCGACCCGGGGCCCTGTTCCCACCAGGGCCTCGCCCGGGGTCCGCCATCGGCCGGCTCGTTCTACCGGGTGAGGCAGAAGGGGTGTCCTTCCGGGTCGGCGAAGACCCGGAACTGCTCGCCGCCTCCGTTCAGCCGTGAGGCGCCCAGCTCCAGGGCCCGCACCTCGCCGGCGTCGAGGTCGTCGACGAGGACGTCGAGATGCGCCTGCTGCGGGCGCGCTGGATCCGGCCACTGGGGAGGGTTGTAGTCGCTGACCTGCTGGAACATCAGACTCTTGCCGTCGCCGGCGATGAGGGCGCCCTCGGGACCCTCGTACGTGACCTCCATGCCGAGCAGATCGGCGTAGAAGCGGGCGAGTGCCCCGGGCTCGGCCGCGTCGATCGTGACCGCGAACAACTGCACCTCCGAGCCGATGCCGTCCCGCTGGCACAGGTCGAACGGGTGGCCGGCCGGGTCGGCCAGCGTGACCCAGGTCGGGCCCTCGCCCAACCGGGTGGCTCCCAGGCCGATGGCCCGCTCTGCCGCCGCCTGGTGGTCGTCGACCAGGAGATCGAGGTGGAACTGCTGCGGGTGCTCCTGCCCCGGCCACTGGGGGGCGACATGGTCGGGAGTCGATTGGAAGGCGATCTCCTGACCGTCCTGCGCCCTCACCGTGATCCAGTCGGTGTCCTGCCGGACGACCTGCCAGCCGGTGAGCGCGGTGTAGAACGAGGCGAGTCTGTCGATGTCCGCCGCGTCGAGAGCGACGAGTTCAAGGCGTCCTGTCGTGGTCATGCCGCCATCCTGACGCCGCCCACCGACAGCGGCGAGCGGGGCCGGCCCCGACCCGTCGAGCCGCGGACGTCTCCCGTGGTCGCGCTCCCGTTGGGGTCCTACGGCTCTGGCGGCCGTTGAGGGCCCGGCAGACGATTGAGGTAGCTGTGACGCTCGGTGAGGGAGGTCGCGATGGATGTGGGGTATCCCGTTGCGGCCGGTGTGGATCGATGCGTGGGAGGGACGAGACGATGAAGCGCAGCGTTGTTGCCGGGACGATGGTTGGCGGTGCCGCCATCGCGGCGGCTGCTTCGCGCGGCCCGCTGAAGGCTCACCTTGCAGAAGGAACACTGCCCGGGCGATCGGGAAGCTGGGTCAACTCCTATCTGGGCCGGCCCATGTACAGGCTGATGGCGGGTGCACTGGAGCTCGGCCCGGAGGACGACCTGCTCGACGTGGCGTGCGGCTGGGGTGAGTTCCTGGTCGTCTATGCCTCACTGGCGCGCCGGGTGGCGGGCATCGACTGGTCCGAGGAGAAGGTTGCCTTGGCGCGAGAGCGGCTGGCGGATCGGATCGCGTCGGGAACGGCGGAGGTTGTCCACGGCGACGCCGCGGACCTGCCGTGGGACGACGGAACCTTCAGTGCCGCCACGTGTATGGATGCCTTCCCCTTCTTCACCGCTCCGGACCGGGTCGTGGCCGAGATTCTCCGAGTCCTGCGTCCGGGCGGTCGGCTGCTCATGCAGGTCGGAATGAGGTGGCCGGACGGGCCGCCCAAGCACATGCCGCACCCGACCTCGCACGTCGTCGACGTCGGTGACGAGACGTCGGTGCGAAAGCTGTTCGAGGGCGCCGGGTTCGGCGAGATCTCGTTCTCGTACGGCCCGGGCAGCGCCGGTCGCGTGGGGCATCGGGTCGACCTCCTGCTGGCGGGCAGCGACGAGCTCCGCGTCGTCAGGGCCGTCAAACCCGGGGAAGGCCCTGATCGCTGACGGAACGTGCAGCCGCTGTGCAGGGGAGGGCGTCCGCAGGAAGGATGCTCAGGCCGTCTCGTGTGGCAGATCCTCCGGCGTGTTGAGGATGGCGAGCGCGACCCGGGCCATCCGTGTGCGTCCCCACGCGGTTCCGGCCTCGTCACCGGGTCCGGCGAGCGCGACGCGGAACCCGATGTACTCGAAGACGTTGAGCAGCACGTCCAGGTCGATCGGCTGGGGGGTTGTCCGGCCGAGGTCGCTGAGCCGGGCGGCGAGCCGCGACCGCAGCAGGTCGAGGGTGTGCTCGCGGTGGGCGGACACCGGCGAGGACGGGTCGTGGAGCTCGGCGTAGAGGGGCCGCAGGGTCGGCCCGCGGTCGCTGGCCCACTGCAGATAGGCATCGATGCCGGCGATCCACATGTCGGTCTCGTTGTCGGTCGCCTCGATCGCGACCTGGAGGCCGTCCACGA
>JBAPWU010000349.1:0-3532 GCA_049283855.1 Kineosporiaceae bacterium | reverse complement strand
GTCGGGGGTGGGCCCGTCGGGTGCGGCTCGGCCGGGCAGGGACGGGGTCCGCGGCTTCGGCCTCCTCGGGACGGTGGTCAGCGTCGGCGCAGGCACCCTCACCCTCACTCCGACCACCCCGTCCCCGGGCTCGTCGTCAGGCGCGGCGTCAGCGACGGCGGCCGCGGTCGAGGTGTCCACGTCGGCGTCGACCACCTACTCCCGCAACGCATCCGCGACCGCGAAGGACATCGCCGTCGGGGGCTGTGTGACGGCGTCGGGAACGCCCGACGACACCGGGGCGGTCACCGCGACCTCGCTGTCGCTGAGCCCGGCCACGAACGGCACCTGCACCACCGGGAGCCGCTTCCGCGGCCAGGGTCCGGCGACGCCGGCAGCCGGCAATGGGTGAACGCAGCTCCGGACGGCGTTCACGGCGGCCGCTCGCGATCGGCGCCGGCGTGATCGTTCTGAGCCTGGCCGGGTTCGCGCTCGCCCGATCGGCGACGGCGGAACCGCGCGCGGCCGACCGGTACCGCACCGCGACCGTGGCCACTGGGTCGATCGACCAGACGCTCGCCCTGACCGGCACCGCGCACCTGGTCAGCCAGCTGACCGCGACGTTCCCGGTGACCGGGCGGGTGACCTCGGTGGCGGTCGCTGTCGGCGATCAGGTGCGATCCGGGCAGGTCCTGGCCGAACTCGACCCGGTGCCCCTGCGGGATTCCCTCATCGGCGCCCAGGCCCAGCTCGCCCGTGCCGAGGCGGGTCTGGAGAGCGATGCGACCAGCGGGACGTCGGGCGGGTCCACGTCATCCGGGGCCGCGCCGTCCTCGTCCAGCCGGTCGAGGGGCTCGACCGGATCGTCGGCCCAGGTGACCGCCGCGCTCAGCGCCGTGGCCGCCGCCGAACGCACCATGCGGTCCCAGTGCGCCTGGCTGGGGGTCACCGCCCCGGCGTCACCGACCCCCACCGTCCCGGTGGGAGCGGCCCAGCAGGGTGCAGCCCTGCAGCTCCCCGGCGCGCACTCCCCCGACGCCGGATCCGACGAACCCGCGCCCACGCCGTCCGGCTCGTCGCCGAGCCCCACGGAGTCGCCGTCGGACGCGTCCTCGCCGAGTCCCTCGGAGCCGCCCTCACCGAGCCCCACAGGCTCACGGTCCCCGAGCGACGCGGGGAGCGCCCCGACCGTGACCGACCTTCAGCGCTGCTCACAGGCACTGCTCACCCTGTCTGCGGCGGAACAGCGCGCCGCGCAGGCCCTCACCGCAGTGTCGCGCGCCTCGACCGGCTCCACCGCGGCCACGGGTTCGGCGAACACCAGCGGCGGGAACGGGTCCGGCGCCCAGGGCGGTGGCACCACCAGCAGCTCCGCGCGACTGATCATCGACCGGGCTGCGGTCGCCACGGCGCAGCGTGCGGTCGACCTGGCCGAGGAGAACCTCGGTGCCGCCACCCTGACCGCACCGATGAGTGGGCAGGTCGGCGCGGTCGATCTGGTCGCCGGCAGCCAGGCCTCGGCGTCCACCGGGGTCACCGTGGTCGGCCAGGGCGCCGCCGACGTCACCATCTCGGTGCCGCAGACCAGGCTCGCCCTGGTGAAGGTCGGTCAGGCCGCGACGGTGGCCCCCCAGGGAGGCACGGGCTCGCTGGAGGGCGTCGTCACCCGGATCGGGCTGCTGCCGGTCTCGACGACGACCACGACACCGTCCTACCCGGTGGTGGTCCGGGTGCCCGACGCCGGGACCGCGCTGGCCGACGGGGTCTCGGCCCAGGTCGCGGTGGTGATCGCGCACGGAGCATCGGTGCCCACGCTGCCGGTGTCGGCGCTGACCGGCATCACGAACGGACGCGCGAACGCGCTGGTGCTCGCGGCGGACGGGAGCACGAGCACCGTCAGCGTGCGCACCGGAGCCGTCGGCCAGGGGCGGGTCGAGGTGGTCAGCGGGCTCACCCTCGGACAGCAGGTGGTGCTGGCCGACCTGACCGCCGAGCTACCGGCGAACTCCACCCAGAACCTGCGCCGGATCACCGGCACCGGCGGGGGCCCCGGCGGCGCCTTCCCGACCGGCGCCCCCGGCGCCCCCGGAGCCCCCGGCTCCGCCCGGCCCTGATCACCCGCTCCTGCTCGCGGGTGGGCACACGGCAACGTACCGCCGCGGAGTGCGAGCGGGATTCAGGGGCGGCGGAGCTGGGCGCGGATCTTGGTCAGGGCCTCGCCGAAGGCCGTGACCTCGGCCTCGGTCAGGGGGTCGAACACGGAGGTGCGGACCTCCTCGACGTGGCCGGGGGCGGCGCCCTCGATCGCGGCGAAGCCCGCCTCGGTGAGCAGGCAGAGCACGCCGCGGCCGTCGTCCGGGCAGGGCACCCGGCGGACCAGGCCGCGCTGCTCCATCCGCCCCACGGTGTGGGTGAGCCGGCTGCGGGAGTTGACCGCCCGGTCGGCCAGCTCGGACATCCGCAACCGCCGCTCGGGGGCCTCGGAGAGCTGCACCAGGATCTCGTACTCGGGCGCCGACATGCCGCTGTCCTCGGTGAGCTGATGACCGAGCCGCTCGTCGAGCAGCCGCGACACATCGAGGTAGGCCCGCCACACCCGCTGCTCGTGCGCGGTCAGCCACCTCGGCGCGCTCACTCGTTCCGCAGCCACCCCGACACCTCACTGGCCCAGTAGGTCAAGATCACCGATGCGCCCGCGCGGCGGATGCAGGTCAGCGACTCGAGAATGGCCCGATCCCGCTCGACCCACCCTCGCTCGGCGGCCGCCTCGATCATCGCGTACTCCCCCGAGACCTGGTAGGCCGCGACCGCGATCGACACCGACGACGCCACGCGGGTGATCAGGTCGAGATAGGCCATCGCGGGCTTGACCATCACCACGTCGGCTCCCTCGGCGACGTCGAGGGCCACCTCGCGCAGGGCCTCGTCGGCGTTCGCCGGGTCCTGCTGATAGGTGCGCCGGTCACCGTCCAGCGAGGACTGCACCGCCTCCCGGAACGGTCCGTAGAAGGCGGAGGCGTACTTGGCCGCGTAGGCCAGGATCGCCACCTCGGTGTGCCCCGCGCCGTCCAGGGCGGTGCGGACGGCGCCCACCTGGCCGTCCATCATGCCGCTCGGCCCGAGCATGTGGACCCCCGCCTCGGCGAGCACCACCGCCATCCGCCCGTAGTGCTCGAGCGTGGCGTCGTTGTCGACCCGGCCGTCGGGGGTGAGCACCCCGCAGTGACCGTGATCGGTGAACTCGTCCAGGCACAGGTCGGCCATCACCACCAACGCGTCGCCGGCCTCGGCGACCGCGTCGCGGACGGCGAGGCTCAACACGCCGTCCGGATCGCAGGCCCCCGACCCGGTGCGGTCCTTGGCCTGCGGCACCCCGAACAGCATCACCCCGCCGACCCCGGCCGCCGCGGCCCCGGCGACGGCCTTGCGCAGGCTCTCCCGGCTGTGCTGGAGGACGCCGGGCATCGCCGAGATCGCCCGCGGCTCGCGCGCCCCCTCGACGACGAACATCGGCAGCACCAGCTCGGCCGGATGCAGCCGGGTCTGCGCGACC
>JBAPWU010000348.1:0-6230 GCA_049283855.1 Kineosporiaceae bacterium | reverse complement strand
CCGGGGGGCCAGCATCGATCTCGGCGGTGAGCACCTTCTCCAGCGCGCCCCGCACCACTTCCAGGCGACGCAGGGTGTCGGTGTGCACCTCGCGCAGGGCGGCGAGCCGCTCGTCCTGCAACGACGTGATCTGAGCGGTGCGGCGATCGGAATCGGACAGCACGTGCGCGGCCCGCAGCTCGGCGTCCTCGAGGGTGGCCTGCGAGGACGACGCGGCGTTGGCGAGCAGCGTCTCCGCCTCCGCCTTGGCGGCGGCGGCCTCCTTCTCGGCCCGCTCCCGCGCGGCGGAGATGATGCCCTCCGCGGCCGAGCGGGCGGCCTCGAGCACCTTGGCCGACTGGTCACGAGCGGCCTCGAGCGCGCCGTCCGCCTCCTCGGCGGCCCTGGCTCGCTTCTGGTCGGCCTCCTCGTCGGCCAGCCGCAGGATCTGGGCGAGCCGCTCGCTGACCTCCTCGTGCTGAGGCTTGCTGGCGACCGAGGACTCCGTGCGCACCTGCGCCAGATCGTCCTTGAGCCGCTGGAGGTCGCGGGAGTGTTCCTCTGCCTGTTCGCGAGCCGTCCGGGCGTCCTCCTGAGACGTTCCGAGCTCCGCCCGGAGCCAGCCGATGTACTCGTCGACCTGGCGTTTGTGGTAGCCGCGCATGGTCGTCTCGAACAGGCTGTCGATCGAGGAGTCCCCCGATGTCGGGCTGGCGTGGTCCTGGGTCACTTCGACGTCCTTCCGTGCAGCGCCTGACAGGTGACTGTGGCGTTCTCAGACCGTGCCGCGCAAGTCATGGCCGGTACCACTATGCCCGTCCCGGCCGGGCTTTGAGGCACGCTCAGGTTCTCGGCACCAGGAGCAGCGAGGTGAACACCCGGATCCGCCGAGGCGCGCGGTGACTCTGCGGTGATGGGAGTGTGGCGGAGGGTTGGCTCCCGTGCGGCCGGTCACCTGGCGCAATGCATCCCCCGCCCGGACCGGGCCCGCACTAGCGCCCAAATGAGGCCAGGTCGGGCATCAGTGGTTTCACCGTCCGTTTCCTCCACCGAACGGCCCATTATTGGTCATCCATACGCATGAATCATTCCCGTGTCGACGAAGCGGGGACTACTCTGAGCATCTGGTTGATCACGGCCAGATGACATTTCTTCGCGGAGGACTCGCGACAAGGGGACGTTCCATGCCAACCCGGGTGTTGCTGCTCGGCGCTCACCCCGCACGCGGCCACGGGCTGCGGCGGCTGTCCCGGCTCACCGCGGCCGCGTGGCACGAGGCCGGCGCCGACGTCAGCCTCGCCATCGCCCCCGACCCGCTGTCCCGACGGGTGCCGTGGGGCGCCGCCGGGGACGGTCTCGCGGCGGCCGAGAGCGCCGCGTGGTTGACGGCGCTGCTGCGCCGCACCGGCTCCGACATCGATCTGGTGCACGTGCTGGACCCCCGGGACGTCGTCTACACCGCCTCGATCCGCGACCGGATCCCGGTGACCGTGACCTGCCACGACCTCTCCGGGCTCGCCGACGACGAGGAGTCCGGACGTCGCGTGCACCCGCTGCGCCGGGCCCGGGCCCGGGCCGTCCAGCGCGCCCTGGTCAAGGCGGATCACCTGGTTCCCACCAGCCACTTCGCCGCGGCGGAACTGCAGCGGCTGATCGGGGTCACCGGCGAGGTCGTGCACCTGCCGGTCGATCCCGCCCTGGCCGAGCGGCCGGCCCGGATCGACGCCTGGAAGCCACCGGCCTGGCCCTACCTGCTCATCGTCGGTGGCCCGGAGCCGCACACCCGGCGCGCCACGTCGATCCAGGCCTGGACGAACCTGCGCCGAACCCCCGCCCTGGACGGCGCCTCCCTGGTCGTGGTCGGTCCGGGTCTCGATGCGCAGGAGGAGGCTCTGGTCACGGCGTGCGGCGGGCATGTGTCGGTGCTCAGCGACGTGAGTGACGCGCAGCTCGGCGCGCTCTACGGCCGCAGCCGCGCCGTCCTGGCCCTGAACCGACCGCGCGGATTCACCTGGCCGGTCGTCGAGGCGCACCAGGCCGGGCGTCCGGTGCTGGCCACCGACCATGAGGTGTTCCAGGAGGTCGGCGGCGCCGGGTGCGTCTATCTGCCGGTCGAGGGGGTGGCCCGCTTCGACGCCGCCACCTGGGTCTCCATCGCCGAGGACCTCACCGCGTCCCTGGTGAGAGATCGCGCCTGCGTCAACGCGGAGCGGTTCGCCTGGCACCGCTTCGTGGAGCGACTGCCGGAGGTGGCCTTCCCCGAGGGCTCCCGGCCCGCGACCACCGATCCGATCCCCGAACGGGCCCCCGAACGGGCCCCCGAGCCGAGCCCCGAATCCATCCAGCTGGTGCCGCTCCCGGCGCGCGTGCCTGCCCGGGTCGGCCCGGCGGCCGCCACCCCTGTGCCCCCGCCGATGCCGCTGCCCGTGCCGGTGCCGCGCTGACGACACTCCGTCGCCATATGCCCCACGCTCCGCGGTCGACCGTGGTCGGTACGGCATACTTGGAGAGGGCTTGGCCCGTAAGCCGCTTCGATGCCGCAGCGTCCGTCCACGACGTGTCCGAGCCCATGTTCACCCCCGACTCCGCCGTTCGACACCTGCCCGCGCCGGGGCCCGTCCACGCCCCCGTGACAGGTGCCGCTCGGCCTCGCATCGCCTCGGTACGACCGAGCAAGGAGGTTCTTCATGATTCGACGTCAGGCCAAGGGCTCTCAGGTCAAGATCACGTTTGCCCTACCGGCCGAGGACATCGCCGGGCGGGTCTCGGTGGTGGGTGACTTCAACGCGTGGACGCCGGGCGCCCACGCACTCGTCAAGCGCGCCAACGGAACTCGCAGCGTCTCGGTCGTGGTGCCGAGCGGTTCGGTGCAGCGCTTCCGCTACCTCGCCGAGGGCGGGCAGTGGTTCGACGACCCCGAAGCAGACGCGCATTCCCACGAGGGCGGCCTGCTGCACGTGTGACCGGTCGCCGGGGGCAACCGGCTCGATCAAGTGGTCAGGTCCCGGATCGACCCAACGAGGTGTCGATCCGGGACCTGGCCGCTGCCACGTCCAGGGTGGATCAGCGGCGCCGCCAGACCTGGGTCTCGACGATGACCATCGCCTGTGACGGGACCGCTGCGGCCGTGGGCCTGATCCGCAGGGCCGGCTGCACGCAGCCGTAGCTCGACATCCAGCCGGCGGCACCCCGCACCGGCGTGTTCTGCACGGTGTGCACGCCCTCGTCCACGAAGGTGGCATCGACCACGGCCCGGGGGTCCAGGGCCAGCCAGCGCACGTAGAAGCGCTGTCGGCGGCACTCGGAGTAGCTCGCCGTTCGCACCGGCAGGCTGCCCACTGCGGTGAAGTACCGGCTCTGTGACACCCGCACGGTGCTCCGGCCGCTGGCCTGAAGGGCGAAGCCCTGCAACGCCCCGGGGAAGGTCGGCGGCTCGGCCCTGCCGGCAGCCGACTCCAGCGTGTAGGTGAGCGCCGGCCAGCTCCCCCCCGGATGGGCCGGACGGTCGGGAACCTGGCTGATCCGGCTCGGCTGCACCGGCGCCGATCCGCCGGACGACGCGGTGCCGGCGGCGACGCCGCCGGCGACGGGCAGTTCGGCGCCCTCGGCGCCCTCGGCACCGGCCCTCGCAGCAGCGGGTGAGGGGGCCTTGGCCGACCCTGAGGGGTAGCCGGCGACGGTGGGCCGGTTCCCGGGAGCGCTCATCAGCGCGGCAGCGGAGCCGGTGGCCGCCGCAGCGACGACCACGATCCCGGCGGCCAGCGGACCGGTCCGGCGGCGTCGGCGCGCTCGCGCCTGCCGTCGGGTGGTCGGCTCAGTGTCAGGCGGTTCTTGGGAGAGGAGTTCGTGCAGGGCCACGGTCGGATTGTTGCGCACGCAGAGTACTCATTCGATTACTCAGAGCTCAGCAGTTTCGCGTGTCGCGTGAGCCCCTCACGTCACACCCGTCACACGCCGGTCAGCTCAGCGCCTCCAGGACGAGCGCCAGGCCGTCGTCCTCCACCCCGGCCGTGACCTCGCCGGCCGCCGCGTGGACGTCCGGCCGGGCCTGACCCATCGCGACCGATCGATGCGCCCAGGCGAACATCTCCAGATCGTTGTTGCCATCGCCCACGGCGAGGGTCTGGCGTGGGTCGACCCCGAGCCGGGCCCGCACCACCTCCAGCGCGCTGGCCTTGCTCACGCCCTCGGGGGCCAGGTCGAGCCAGGCGGTCCAGCCGACCGCGTAGCTCACCCCGTGCAGGCCGCTGGCGGCGACCAGTTCCCCGAACTCCTCGCTCGTGTGATCGACGCTGCGCACCACCACCCGGGTGACCGGATGGTGGAGCAGCTCCTCGAACGGGACCACCGTGACCGCGCCGGTCAGCTCGCCGTCCGGGAAGGGGGCCGTGACCAGCCTGGTGCGCTCGACGTCCGGGCCCTCGACGAAGTACAGGGCGTCCGGCAGATACTCGCGCAGCAGCTTCAGCGCCGGGGTCGGGTCGAACGTGACGACGTCGCCGACGCGGTACCCGCCGGGCAGGCGCGGGTCGAGCCGCAGGGTGACCGAGCCGTTGCTGCACACCGCCCAGCCGTGGTCCAGCCCGAGCAGGTCCAGCACCGCGGTCGTTCCCGGCAGCGAACGGCCCGTGGCCAGGACGACGTGGTGCCCGCGGTCGACGACCCCCCGGATGGCGGCGTGCACCCGCGGCGAGAGCCGCTCGTCCCAATCGACGATCGTGCCGTCGATGTCGAGAGCGATCAGCATCAGGGGCGCGTGCCCGGCGGGGTGAGCAGGTCGAGACCACCGAGGTAGGGCTGCAGCGCCTTCGGCACGGCGACCGAGCCGTCGGGGAGCTGATGGTTCTCCAGGATGGCGACGATCCAGCGGGTGGTCGCCAGGGTGCCGTTGAGGGTGGCCACGGGGCGGGTCGCGCCGTCCGCCTGTGGATTGCGCTCGCGGATGTCGAGCCGGCGGGCCTGGTACGTGGTGCAGTTCGAGGTGGAGGTCAGCTCGCGGTAGCGCCCCTGGGTGGGCACCCAGGCCTCGCAGTCGTACTTGCGGGCAGCGCTGGAGCCGAGGTCCCCGGCCGCGACGTCGATCACCCGATACGGCAGCTCGACCTTGGCCAGCATCTCCTCCTCCCAGGCGAGCAGCCGCAGGTGCTCGTCGTGGGCGTCCTCGAGCCGGCAGTAGCTGAACATCTCCACCTTGTGGAACTGGTGCACCCGGATGATGCCGCGGGTGTCCTTGCCGTAGGAGCCCGCCTCGCGCCGGTAGCAGGCCGACCAGCCCGCGTACCGCCGGGGACCGGCGGCCAGGTCCAGGATCTCGTCGGCGTGATAGCCGGCCAGGGCCACCTCTGAGGTGCCGACCAGATAGAGGTCGTCGGCCTCCAGCCGGTAGATCTCGTCCGAGTGGGCGCCGAGGAAGCCGGTGCCGCGCATCACCTCGGGCTTGACCAGGGTGGGCACGATCATCGGCGTGAACCCGGCGCCCACGGCCTGGTCGATCGCCAGGTTGAGCAGGGCGAGTTCGAGGCGCGCCCCGACCCCGGTGAGGAAGTAGAACCGCGCCCCGGACACCTTCGCGCCGCGCTCGGTGTCGATCGCGCCGAGCAGCTCGCCGAGCTCGAGGTGGTCGCGGGGTGCGAATGCCTCGGCCTCGAAGTCGCGCCGACGGCCGACCTCGCGCAGGACGACGAAGTCCGCCTCCCCACCGGGCGGCGTCCCGGCCTCGACCACGTTGTCGATCTGCTGGGTCAGCGTGTCCAGCTCCACCGCCGCGGCGTCGGCGTCGGCCTTGAGGGCCTTGACCTGCTCGGCCAGCTCGCGGGTGCGGGTGAGCAGCGCGGCCTTCTCGTCGCCGGCGGCCCTGGCCACCCGCTTGCCGAGCGCGTTCTGCTCGGCCCGGGAGCGTTCGAAGTCGGCCAGGCTGGCCCGGCGACGCTCGTCGGCGCCGAGGATGGCGTCCACGATGGCCTCGTCGGCCCCCCGGGCGCGCTGGCTCGCACGGACGGTGTCTGGGTCATCGCGCAGCAGGCGCAGGTCGATCACCCTCCTTACGGTATCGACCTCAGCGGCCACGACCAGTCATTTGCGTCCGGGCGCTACCGTCTGCGCATGTCGAGGGGCGACGCGGTGCAGGCTGCCGTGCTGCTCGCCGCCGTGGCCATGGCCGCGGCGGCGTTGATCCTGGTCCGACGCTCCGGCCGGCACTCCGCGGTGCCGCCGGTGCGTGCCGCGCCCGCCGCCGAGCCTCTGCTCCGGCG
>JBAPWU010000347.1:0-2260 GCA_049283855.1 Kineosporiaceae bacterium | reverse complement strand
CCCGTACGGGCCGGACTCGCGGGACCCGCTCGACGACGGTGAGGCGCCGGAGGGCTTCCTGGTCAAGGGGAACCGGGACTCGATGAAGTTCCATACCCCGGCCTCCCCCTGGTACGAGAAGACCGTGGCCGAGGTGTACTTCCGCACCGCGTCCGCGGCCGAGGAGGCCGGCTTCGTCGAGGCCGGCAAGGCCAAGGACGACTGACGGGCACCACCAGTACCGCGAGCGATCCTCCGAGCACGCTCCTGCGCCTCCGGCTCGATCTGGGCTACGACGGCACCGCCTTCGCCGGGTGGGCCGCCCAGCCCGGTCAGCGGACGGTGCAGGGCGTGCTCGGCGCCGCTGTGGCCCAGGTACTGCGCCGCGCCGACCCGGTCGCACTGGTGGTGGCCGGACGCACGGACGCCGGCGTTCATGCCCGGGGCCAGGTGTGCCACTTCGACGTCACCACGCAGTCCTGGCGGGCCCTGTCCGGGCGGTCCGACCTGGAGCCTGCCCAGTCGTTGTTCCGCCGCCTGAACGGCGTCCTGCCCGCCGACCTCCGGGTTCACGGCGTGCGCCCGGCGCCGCCCGGGTTCGATGCCCGGTTCTCGGCGGTGTGGCGCCGCTACGCCTACCGGATCAGCGAGTCGCCGGCCGGTGCGCCCGCGCTGCGGCGGCACGACGTCCTGGCCGTGCCCGGGACCCTCGGCGGGGCCCAGGACCGGCTCGACGTCGGGGCGATGAACGCGGCGTCCTCCGCACTGGTCGGGCTGCGCGACTTCGCCGCGTTCTGCCGCCGGCGCGAGGGGGCCACGACGGTGCGGACCCTGCTGGAGTACTCCTGGTCGCGCGAGCCCTGTGACGACGGGGAGCTGGTGGTGGCGCGGGTGGTCGCCGACGCGTTCTGCCACTCGATGGTGCGGGCCCTGGTCGGGGGGGCGCTGGCGGTCGGCACCGGACGGCGCGAGCCGGCCTGGCTGGCCGCCGTCGCCGCTGCGGGGCAACGGGATCCGGCGGTGCCGGTGGTCGCACCGCACGGGTTGGTGCTCGAGCAGGTCGGCTACCCGCCGGACGCAGAACTGGCGGCACGGGCGGCCCAGGCACGCGCCGTCCGCACCCTCTCGCCGCAGTGAGCGCGACCCGATAGCGTCGCGGGCATGGAGTATCGACAGCTCGGTCGCGCCGGGGTGCGCGTGTCCGCCCTCAGCCTGGGCACCATGACCTTCGGCGGCCGCGGCGTCTTCGCGCTGACCGGCGAGGTCGGCCTGGAGCAGGCGCGTCGCATGATCGACGCGAGCCTGGACGCCGGGGTGAACCTGATCGACACCGCGGACATCTACAGCGACGGGGCGTCCGAGGAGATCGTCGGGCAGGTGGTCCATGGCCGCCGCCACGACTTGCTGCTGGCGACCAAGGCGCGGTTCGCGATGGGTCCCGGTCCCAACGACGCGGGCCTGTCCCGCCATCACCTGATCCGGTCCTGCGAGGCCAGCCTGCGCCGGCTGCGCACCGACTACATCGACCTCTACCAGGTGCACGAGTGGGACGGGCAGACCCGGGTCGAGGAGACTCTGTCGGCGCTGGACCACCTGGTGTCGGCGGGCAAGGTGCGCTACGTGGGTTGTTCGAACTTCTCCGGGTGGCACGTGATGAAGTCGCTCGCCGCCTCCTCCCGCGAGCACCTGGTCGGCTATGTCAGCCAGCAGATCCACTACTCGCTGCAGACCCGCGACGCCGAGCGCGAGCTGCTGCCGCTCGCCGTCGACCAGGGCCTGGGGGTGCTGGTCTGGAGCCCGCTGGCCGGAGGGCTGCTGAGCGGGAAGTACCGTCGCGGCGTGGCGCCCGCCGAGGGTTCGCGCCACCTCACCGAGTGGAGTGAGCCGCCGGTCCCGGATCAGGAGCAGCTCTACGACATCGTCGACGCCCTGGTCGAGATCGGCGCAGGGCACGGGGTGTCGGCGGCACAGGTGGCGCTGGCCTGGTTGCTGACCCGGCCGGCCGTGTCAACGGTGATCATCGGCGCCCGCACCGAGGAGCAGCTGGCCGACAACCTGGCCGCCGCCTCGCTCACCCTGACCGCGCAGGAGGTGGCCCGGCTGGAACGGGTCAGCCGGCCGCACCTGGCCTACCCCTACTGGCACCAACTGGCATCGGCGTCGGAGCGGTTGAGCGAGGCCGATCTGGCGCTGATCCGGCCGTACCTGGGCTGATTCACAGCACGCGCAGGGCGTGGGCCCGGTCGCGTTCGCGGCGGGCCAGGGCGCGCAGCACGGCGAG
>JBAPWU010000346.1:0-3195 GCA_049283855.1 Kineosporiaceae bacterium | reverse complement strand
TCCGCTGGGGGCTGCAGTACATCGCGGACAGCTACGGTTCCCCGTGCTCGGCCTGGGCGCACAGCCGCGCCATGAATTGGTATTAAACTGCTTACTTGCCGTGCTTTGAGCCACTGTTCTCGTCCGGACTGAGCCAGCGGTCTCGGGCGGAGTGAGCCACTGGGCTTGTCGGGGTTGAGCCGCGCTGCTCGGGAGGTGAGCCACCCTGGTTGGAGGGGGTGGCTCACCGTGGTGCCCCGGGGCTTACTCGACGGGTTTGAAGACCCTGCGCAGGGAGTCTTTGCAGGTCAGGGTCATCTTGTGGGCGTTAGCGGTGATGCGGTCGACGATGGCGTCGGCCACGACTTTCTCCTCGATCTGGTCGTGCCATTTCGCGGGCGGGATCTGGGAGCAGAAGATCGTGGATCCGACGCCGGTGCGACGTTCGATCAGCGCGTGCAGGTGACGGACCTGCTCGACGGTTGGCGGGCTGGTGAACCATTCGTCGAGGATGAGCAGATCGACGTTGACGAGCTTGGCCAGGGTCTGGGCTCGACTGCCGGCGCGTTCGGCGAGGGTCAGCCGGTCGAACAGGTCGACCGCACGCAGGTAGAGCACGGACTTGTACTGTTGTGCTGCCTTGTTCCCCAAGGCGCAGGCGACGTAGGTCTTGCCCGAGCCGGTCGGTCCGAGCACGATGAGGTCCTCGTGCTTGGCGATGTAGTTGCCCACCGCGAGGCGTCCGACCAGGTCGGTGTCGACGTTCCGGTCTGGCAGGGTGCGCAGGTCGGTGACGTCGGCGTGGGGCTGGGCGAGTTCGGCGGCGCGGCGCAGGCGGGCAAGCTTGGTGTTGCGCCGTCGTTCCCATTCCCGGTCGGTGATCATCTTCACGACGTCGACGGTCGTCAGACCAGCGGTGTCGGGGCTGGCGAGTTGGTCAAGGCACTCGACCATGCCGGTCAGGCGCATCTCCTTGAGCCGGTCGCGGGTGATCGTGTCGATCATGACTGCTCCGTCTCGGCGTAGTAGTCGGCCCCGCGCACGAACCCGGCATCGCCCAGGGACCGTGGTGCCGAAGCGGGCGGGGCTTCCCATGAGGCCCACAGGCGTTTGACGAGCGTGTAGGACGGGGCCGGGGTGATGGCCAGCGCCTTGGCGCAGGCATCCTCCAGGCGTACGGTCCCGCCCGGTTTCTTGGCCAACGACATCACCCCCAGGCAGGAGCGGAATGTCTGCTCGACGATCTTCTTCTAACCAAGGATCGACTCGATTACGGCGGCGGTGTTCGGGCCGGTCTCAGCCGCCCAGGACGTGAACCGGGCCGGGGTCCAGTCCCGCAGTTGCGCGCGGTGCGCGGGGGGCATGTGCTCCTCAACGGTGCGATAGCAGCCGCGGGCGTCACGCACTCGCTGGTGAGAGGCCACCCGGTCGGCGCCGTCGAACACCTCCACGACACACGAGGTCACGCGCACGTCCAGGCGCTTGCCGATCAGGCGATGAGGCACCGAGTAGAAGTTCGTGTCGACCTGAACGTGGTAGTTCGGGCCGACCTTCGCCTTCTTCAGCTCGGCGAGTTCGAACCGCATCGCGGGCAGCGGCAGCAGATGTGGCTGCTCGTCGCGGACGAACACCTCTCGCCGGGATCCCTCGCGTTTCTGGAACGCCTTGGCGTTCAGCGCCGCGACTTGCTCGGTGATCGCGGCGTTGAGTTCCACCAGGCCCACGAACCGGCGGTTGCGCAGGATCGCGCCGATCGCGTTCGCACCGAAGCGGACCACGTTCTCCGCCTGCCCCTTGTCCCTGGGGGTGCGCACCCGCGCCGGCATCACCACCGTGCCATAATGATCAGCAAGCTGCCCGTAGGCAGGGTTGATGACCGGCTCGTACCGGTCGCTCCTGGTCACCCCCGTGCGCAAGTTGTCCGGGACCAGAAACCGGGCGCACCCGCCGAACGCCTCGAACGCCGACACGTGCGCGTCCAGCCACGACGAGAGCGTCATGTCCGCGAACGCCTCGATGTAGTAGTACGCCGAGTACGACAAGGCCGCGACGAACAGGTACGCCTGGCTGACCGCGCCACTGCCCGGATCGATGTAGGTCATCGTGTCCCCGGCCCAGTCGACCTCGATGCGTTCGCCCGGCTTGCGGACGATCCGCATGGTCGCGCCGGTGACCTTGACCCACTGCCGGTACAGGTGAGTGAACCGCTGATACGAATACGGGATCTGCCCCTGCTCACGCACGCGCACCGCATACTCGCTCCACAACAGCTGCAGCGTCACGTTCGGGCGTGCCATCTCGCGATGAACCTCCGCCAGATCGGGTGCGACCCGGTCACTGACCCGCTCGGTCTGTGCCGACAGCAACTCCTTGACCTGCGCGACTTCCATCCCCGCGACATCGGCGTAGACAACGCCCCTGGTCTTCGCGGTGCTCACCACCATCGCGACCGTGTTCCTTGAGCACGACAGCACATCCGCGATCCCGCGTTGGGAGACACCTGCGGCCTCCAGTTGGAGGATCTTCTTGTAGTCGACCGACACGTTGGCCAGTCCTTCCTTCTCGGACCAACCCGCCCCCAGACAGGGGCAGGCGATCCGACGCAAGCACCAGAAAACGCCCAGTGGCTCAGTTCCCGCGAGAACGGCGGCCCAGCCGCCACGAGCACACAGGCTCAGTCGCACGAGCCCGACGGCTCCCAAGCACGCTCATATGCACGGTGTCTGGTCCGCCAGGGCTGGGTGCTCAGCCGCCCCCGCGGCACGGACTCCAGCACCCTCATGCGCCGATCATCGGCCGACCCGGTGGTCTTCTTGAGTGTCCCGGCAGGCCGCCGGGCGACGGGCCCGACAGCGACCACGGTCCTCTGACCCGGGCGGGCTGCCCACGACACGGTGGCCGGGAGGCGCTGGTCCCGGCGCCTCGACGACGGTCATCGCGCTGCGGTCTAAGGGCCGGCTAGGACCGCGCACCCCCAGTGATGAGGGCCAACCCGTTCGTCGGGGCACCGGGCGCTGGTGTCCCGAGCCGAGGGGACTCCCGGCCGTGCGACACCGCCTGCCAGCGTGCACCCCGAGGCCAGCACCGTACCTCAAGGGCTGGTCATCGATCAGGCCGCGGTCAGGTGTGGTCGGCCGGCGTCTGACCCGGATCGGGTCGGTTGGCGCAGGGGTCGTACAGCCACCCGTGGCGGGCCTGGCTGGCGCCGGTCATGGC
>JBAPWU010000345.1:0-12966 GCA_049283855.1 Kineosporiaceae bacterium | reverse complement strand
CCTCGTGGCCCTCGCGGCGGACGCCGTCCACCGCGCCTGGGAACTCAGCATCGGCGCCGCACCGGACGCGCGCCTCACGCTCGAGCCCGACACCGACCTCGCCCGCCGCGCGGACCGTGCGTTGGGCAGGCCCGCCCTCGCCACACTGGCAGCCCACGCAGGAATCGCCGAACGAGAACTGGTCCGTTGGGCCCTCGCCTGGCGCCACGGGGGCGTCGTCGGCTTCGAGACTCTGCGCGGGCGGTGGAATCCCGCCGAGGAGGGCGAGGCCGGCACGGTCGGCCTGCTCGTCGCGGCTCGCACCGCCCTCGGCAGTGCGGCCGCGGCGGCGAGAATCCGGGGGGACCGAGTCACCGCCGCCGACCGTCAACTCCGCCTCGGCCGCGACTACCGCTGGTACCCCTACCAGCGGGTCCGCAACCAGTGGGAGTCGGCTGGCCCGCCCGCGACCGACCCCGCCGTCGCCGTGGCCCGGGCCTGGCCCCAGCACCTGGCCGAGGCCGAGCACGAGGACCTGCTCTCCACCCTCGGCCTCGAACGCGGCGACGACCCACCCTCCGGCTGAGCCGGACCACGACGCGGTTCGACCCACCACATCTCGTCCTGCTCCCCGGGGCCGTCGGCCTGAGCCGTGTCGGGGGCCTCGACGACTGCGCCGCGGAGCATGAGCGTGGTGTGGGGACAGCCGCGTATCAGTCGCCGGTGGTGTGCTTGGCGCGGGCGGCGATCTTCGGATCGGGGGCGTACACGATGGCAGGATCCTTGCCCTGGTAGTCGAACTGGTGCAGGAAGGCCCGCATGGCATTCAGGCGAGCACGCTTCTTGTCGTTGCTCTTGATGGTCAGCCAGGGCGCGTGCTTCTTGTCGGTGTGGTCGAACATCGCCTGCTTGGCCGCCGTGTAGTCCTCCCAGCGGTCGAGGCTCTCCAGGTCCATCGGCGACAGCTTCCACCGCCGTACCGGGTCGATCTGCCGGATGGCGAAGCGGGTGCGCTGCTCCTGCTGGGTCACCGAGAACCAGAGCTTGGTGACCGTGGTGCCGGACTCGACGAGCATCCGCTCGAAGGCGGGGGCCTGGCGCATGAAGGTCGCGTACTGCTCGTCGGTGCAGAAGTCCATCACCCGCTCGACCCCGGCCCGGTTGTACCAGGACCGGTCGAACAGGACGATCTCACCGGCAGTCGGGAGGTGCTGGATGTAGCGCTGGAAGTACCACTGGCCGGCCTCACTCGAGGTCGGCTTGGTCAGCGCCACCACCCGCGCCGCCCGCGGGTTCAGGTGCTCCATGAACCGCTTGATCGTTCCGCCCTTGCCGGCGGCGTCCCGGCCCTCGAAGACGAGCACGTGCTTGGCGCCGACGTCCTGGGTCCAGTACTGGAACTGCAGGAGCTGGGTCTGCAGCCGGTACTTGTCGTCCTCGTAGGTCTCGCGGTCCAGCAGCTCGTTATAGGGATAGTCCTCGCGCCAGGTCTCGACCGCCTGCCCGTCGGGGGCGATCAGGGTCGGATCCTCGCCCTTGCTGCCCTGCACCCGGTAGCCCTCGGCGCGCAGCGTGTCGATGTACTCGCGAAGGCCCATCTTCTGCGTCATGAGCCCATTCCACCGCATCGCGCCCCGTCTGCGCTGCCTCGACGGCTACACCGGCAGGCGCAGCTGAGCGAGGAGCTGGGTGACCACGAGCCAGGTGGACGCCGCGGCCACGACCAGGAACGAGGTGTTCCAGAGCAGCCGCGGCACGTGGGTCAACTGCGCCAGCGCGGCGGGGTCGTCCGAGGGACTGCGGCTTCCCATGACGGAGACGACGTGGCGCCACGCACCGACCACGAGCACGAGCCCGGCCGCGACGAGGACCTGCTGCTGCACGCCGTCCGCGCGCCACCACCACAGCGACCCCAACCCGGCCAGCGCCACCCCGACCACGGCCACGGTGAACACCGAGCGGATTCGCACCAGGGCCAGCAGGACGACGCCCAGCGCCACGGTCACCACCGGCGCCGACCAGCCACGCACCGCCAGCCACACCATGCCCGCTCCGGCCAGCGCCGGAGCGGGATAGCCCGCCCAGGTGGTCAGCGCCAGGCCGGGGCCACGCGCAGGCCCGGACGTGACCGCGTGCCCCGACATGTCACCGCGGACGACGAAACCGGTGAACCGCCGTCCCACCGCCATGCCCACCAGGGCGTGGCCGAGTTCGTGCACCAGGGTCACCGCCACCCGGGCCACGCGCCACAACGGCTGCACGAGCACGAGGGCCAGCGCCACCGTCACCGCAACGCTCAGTTGGCGGCCGCCGAGGCCCGCCCCGGCGGCGACCGGGACCACACGGTCACGCACCTCGCCGACCCAGTCCACCCCGTGACCGTAGCCGGACCCTGCATGATCGTGACTGGTTCATCCGTGCATCACGCTCCAACCGTTCACGATCACGCCGAATGGGCCGCCATGCACCGGATGACCGTGGTCCGATTCCGGAGTACGGTTCCGCGGAGCCGGTTGGGAATCGACCCGGGGGGACCACATGGCCGAGGTTGTTCTGTTCCACCACGTGCTCGGGCTGACGCCCGCCGTCCACGGGTTCGCGGAGACGCTGCGCGGCGCCGGGCACACCGTGCACACCCCGGACCTGTTCGCCGGGCGCACCTTCACCACCATCGAGGACGGCGTCGCGCACGCCCAACAGGTCGGGTTCGGCCAGATCCTCGAGGCCGGGACGCGGGCCGCCGAGGCGCTGCCGACGGAGCTGGTCTACGCCGGGTTCTCCCTCGGGGTGATGTCCGCGCAGAAGCTCGCCCAGACCCGACCCGGCGCCCGCGGCGCGCTGCTGCTGCACTCCTGCCTGCCGGTGGAGGAGTTCTCACCCGCCTGGCCGGCCGGCGTCCCGGTGCAGATCCACGGCATGGACGACGATCCGTTCTTCGCCGGTGAGGGTGACATCGACGCCGCCCGCGCGCTGGTCGCCTCCACTCCGGACGCCGAGTTGTTCGTCTACCCGGGCACGGGTCACCTGTTCGCCGAGACCGGGTCTGCGGACTTCGATCCGGACGCCGCGCAGCTGCTCACCGAACGGGTGCTGGCCTTCCTGCAGCGCCTGGGCTGAACCCGCCGGCCCGGCGCGACTGGGCCCCGGGCCGCAGGTGGACGACGTCCATGCCCGCTCGCTGCGCGCCGCCCTGCTGACCGGGGAGCGGCTGGAGATCACCGACCCGGGCGAGTCCCAGGACGTCGGCATCGACTGGGACGACCCGCGTGCGCTGACCGAGTTCGGCGAGCGCCGGCCGACCGAGCCCTGGACCTGGCACGGGCCGGCGCGCGTCGTCACCGGGCCCACCTGGGGAGGCTGCATCGAGGTGATGCAATGGATCCTCACCGCGGGCCGGTTCACCGGGCCGCCGAGTGACCTGGCCGGTGGAGTGCTGCCCACCTGAATGTGCCCGGCTGCGCGCCGAGCAGCGGGACGCAGTGGTCGAGGTGATCGGCCGGTACAACCCCGACGCCGTGGTATGCGTCGGCGTCCCGTTCGGCCACACCCGCCCACAGTGGATCGTGCCGCACGGCGGCCAGGTCACGCTGGACGGGCGGCAGCACCGGGTCCACGCCGACTACTCCTGAGACGCACGGGAGTCTGAGCGTGGTCAGACGGTGAACGCGAGCCCGGTCAGCTCCTCGCTGCGGGACCACAGGCGACGGGCCAGCTCCTCATCGCTCGCCCACCGGCTCAGCCGCGCCGGCCCCACCGGTCCGCGGACCTCGCCGAACCGCTGCGGCCCCGAGTAACTGCCGGGCTCCGCCGTGGTGGCGGCGTACAGGATCGACTCGGCCCCACCATCCGCCCCGGGCAGTGCCAGGCGCATCAGTGGGGGGACCAGCGTGCGTACGAACCAGCTGGCGCCCATGCCGTCCCGGCTCGCGACCAGGTTGGTGCGGGCCACCCCCGGGTGGGCGGCGGTCGAGGTCAGCTGCGATCCAGCGGCCGCGGCCCGGCGGTGCAGTTCGAGCGCGAACAGCAGGTTGGCCAGCTTGGACTGTCCGTACGACAGGTTCGGGGTGTAGCCGGAGGGTGGATTGCCCTCCACCACCCGGTCGTCCCCGCGGTGATGGGCGATGGAGGACACCGTCGTCACCCGCGGTGCGGGGGCGGCCAGCAACGCCGGCAGCAGCCGGGCGGTGAGCGCGAAGTGACCGAGGTGATTGGTGCCGAACTGAAGCTCGTGGCCGTCGGCCGTGGTGCGGTACCGCGGCGGCGCCATCACGCCGGCGTTGTTCACCAGCAGGTCGATCGGTCCGTCGACGGCCTCGGCGAAGCGGCGCACCGACTCCTGTGAGGCCAGGTCGAGCTGCTCGACCGAGGTGGCGCCGTCGATCGTCGCGGCGACCGCCCGCCCGGCCTCGACGTCGCGCACCGCCAGCACGACCTGGGCGCCGTGGGTCGCCAACTCCCTGGCCTGCACCGCCCCGATGCCCGAGTTGGCTCCGGTGACGATCACCCGCCGTCCGCCGAGGTCACCTATCTGCGTGGGCTTCCAGCCCATGAAGCACTCCCTGGTCACGCGTCGTCGGATCCGCCCGGCCCGGCGGTGGCCGGGCGGTGCGTCCTGACAGGATGTCACGGACGGCCCGCCACCCCGATCCACGGAGTACTCGATGATCTCTGACCACCTCCTCGCCCCCCCGACCGGGGTGGCCGTCCTTCCGAGGACCGGTCTCTTCGACGGCGGCATGGGCACCCTGCTCCAGGAACGGGGCCTGGAGGGCGGGGCGCCGGGTGAGCTGTGGAACGTCGAGCGTCCCGAGGTGATCCTCACCGCGCACCGCGAGTATGCGGCGGCGGGCGCAGACGTGCTGACCACCAATACGTTCGGCGGCACCCGTCCCCGGCTGGACCTGCACGGGCTCGGCGATCGGGGGCGCGAGCTGAACCTGGCCGGTGCCCGGCTGGCGCGGGTGGTCGCCGACGAGCAGGCAGCCGCCGGACGGCGCGTGCTGGTCGCCGGGGGAGTGGGGCCGACCGGCGAGCTGCTCGAGCCGGTCGGCGAGCTCACCGAGGACGGCGCGGTCGCGGTGTTCGCCGAACAGCTCGCGGCCCTGGTCGAGGGCGGGATCGACCTGGTGCTGATCGAGACCCTGAGCGACCTGACCGAGCTGCGGGCCGCCGTCCGGGCCGCCCACGAGGTGGCCGCGGACCTGCCCGTGATCGCGACCATGAGCTTCGACACCAACCTGCGCACCATGATGGGCGTCCGTCCGGCGGCCGCGGTCGCCGCCGCCGCGGAACTCGGGCTGGACGGCGTCGGGGCGAACTGCGGCCGGGGGCCGGGCGAGATGGAACAGATCATGGCTGAGATGGTGCGGGCCAGGACGGAGGCCGGCCTGGACGGCCTGCGGCTGCTCGCGCAGTCCAACGCCGGACTGCCCCGGTTGCGGGGGGACCGCTTCGTCTACGACGCCGACCCGCAGCAGCTGGCGGCCCACGCCGTCGCGCTGCGCGACCTCGGGGTCGAGCTGGTCGGCGCCTGCTGCGGCTCGACGCCCGCCCACATCGCCGCCATGGGTGCCGCGCTCACCAGGCGCAGCCGCGCGACCGCCAACGCCACTCCGTGAGCGTATCGACACGCTCAGTACATAGCCCTTAGCGTGGAGTAATCGCCGTGACACTCACGGCTACCACTCCACGCCAGACAGAGGTGCTCACCCATGGTTCGACGGACGGCGCCCATCCGCCGTGCGGCCGCCCTGGTGGCGCTCGCCCTGGCCGCGCCGCTGGGCGCTGTCACCGTGGCCGTCACCACCGCCTCACCGGCGGCCGCTGCACCCCTGCACACCCTGGTCAACCCCACGTTCGAGGGCACCACGGGCTGGAGCGAGTCCACCGGTCCCGGCACCCTGGCGAGCGCCCCCGGACGGCGCGGAACCGGCGTCCGGCTCACCCACAGCTCGACCTCCCGCGCCCCGGTGATCCTCAACGACACGCGCAACACCGTCTCCCGCACCGTCGTGGGCGCCAGCTACACGGCCACCGCGTGGGTGCGGGCGACGGTGCCGACGCCGGTGGGCATCCGGCTGCAGGAGTGGGCGTCGGCCAAGAAGGGTGAGGCCGCCTCCACCGCCACCCTCGGCACGAGCTGGACCCTGATCGGCGTCAACTACGTGGCCACCACCTCCGGGGCGAGCCTGGACCTCAACGTGTTCGCCCCCTCCCTTCCGGCGGGCGCCGCCCTGGACGTCGACGACGTCACCTTCCGCTCGCGCGCGCCGGCCTGGGTCGACGACTTCTCCGGCACGGCCCTGGATCCGGGTGCCTGGACCGCGCTGAACACCTCCACCTTCGGCGACGGCAACCTGGAGCTGGCCTGCCTGACCAGCCGGAGCTCCAACCTCGCGGTCGACGGGGGTGCGCTCGCGCTCACCGCTCGACGCGAGGCCTCGCCCCTGGCCTGCGGCAGTGCCGACACCCGGTTCCCGGGCGGGCGCGACTACTCCTCGGCGTTCATCCAGACCAAGGGCAAGAAGGCCTTCACCTACGGCCGGTTCGCGATGCGGGCCAAACTGCCCACGGCGCAGGGGGTCTCGAAGGGTCTGTGGCCGGGGTTCTGGATGCGTCCGGTCGACGGCGGGGTCGGCGAGCTCGACATCACGGAGGCCATCGGCAGTGGGGGGACCGGCACTCCGTCGACCGTCGAGGCCACCCGGGTGCACCAGAGTATCCACTACGACTACGTGCCGACCCACCCGATGCAGAAGGCCGTCGCCACGTTCCCGACCGGCAGCACTCCGAGCAACGGACTGCACACCTACGCCGTGGAATGGGACCCCGGCCAGATCCAGTGGTTCGTCGACGGCCGGCTCACCCAGACCCGGACGACGTCCACCACACCCTGGCTCGCCACGGCCTTCAGCCGCCCGATGTACCTGCGGCTCAACCTCGCCGTGGGTGGGCGCTGGCCGGGCAGCCCGGACGACGCGACGGCGTTCCCGGCGAGCTACCTGATCGACGCGGTGAGCGTGCACGGCCCCGCCATCGCCTGATCGTCCGCGATCAGCCGACCGCGTGCTTCTCCAGGTAGGCCTTGATCTGCTCGACGTCGGCCGGCATCACCTCGAACCGGCGCGGCAGCGACTCGATCCCGGCCACGGACGCCGGCAGCGGCGGACGCACCCCTGTTGCCGCCTCGACCACGTCGGCGAACTTGACCGGCTGCGCGGTCTCCAGCACGACCATCGGGACGCCCTCCTCGACGAACCGCCGGGCCACGTGCACGCCGTCCGCGGTGTGGGTGTCGATCAGCCGCCCGGTCGCGGCGTGCACCGCGGCGATCGTGGCCAGCCGGTCGGCGTGCGTGCTCACCCCCGACGCGAAGCCGAATTCGGCGACTCGGGCGTGCTCGGTCGCGGCGAGGGTGAATCCCCCGGCCGAGGGCACCAGGTCGGCGAACAGGTGGCGGGTGCGCCCGGCGTCCCGGTCGAGCAGGTCGAAGACGAACCGTTCGACGTTCGACGCCTTGGAGATGTCCATCGACGGGCTGGAGGTCTCGTGGGTGTCGGCGGCAGCGCGCACCCGGTAGCTGCCGGTGCGGAAGAACTCCTCCAGCACGTTGTTCTCGTTGGTCGCCAGCACCAGCCGCCGGATCGGCAGGCCCATCATCCGGGCGACGTGGCCGGCGCAGATGTTGCCGAAGTTGCCCGAGGGGACGGCGAAGCTCACCTGCTGGTCGTCTCCGCCGTCGGGGTCTGTCGCCCGCAGCCAGCCCGCGACGTAGTAGACGACCTGGGCCAGCATCCGGGCCCAGTTGATCGAGTTGACGGTGCCGATCCGCAGCCGGCGCTTGAAGTCCAGGTCCGCCGAGACCGCCTTGACGATGTCCTGGCAGTCGTCGAAGACGCCCTCGACGGCCAGGTTGTGGATGTTCGCGTCGGCCAGCGTGAACATCTGCGCCTGCTGGAACGGGCTCATCCGCCCGTGCGGGCTGAGCATGAAGACCGCGATCCCGGCCCGGCCGCGCATCGCGTACTCGGCAGCACTGCCGGTGTCGCCCGAGGTGGCGCCCAGGATGTTCAGGTGCTCGCCCCGCCGCCGGAGCTCGTACTCGAACAGGGCGCCGAGCAGCTGCATCGCCATGTCCTTGAACGCCAGGGTCGGACCGTTCGACAGCTCGAGCAGCGACAGCCCGCCGTCCAGTGCGGTCAGCGGGGTGATGGCCTCGGTGCCGAACACCTCGGCGGTGTAGGTCCGGGTGACCAGCTCGTGCAGATCGTCGACGGGGATGTCGTCGACGAACAGCGCCAGCACCTGCCCGGCGAGCTCGGCGTAGCTCAGGTGCCGCCACGACCGCAGCGTGGCGGCGTCCAGCCGGGGGTAGTGCGTCGGCAGGTAGAGCCCGCCGTCCGGGGCCAGACCCTCCAGCAGGATCTCGGTGAACCGCCGTGGTGCGGCGTCGCTCCTGGTACTGAGGTAACGCACGGGTTGCTGGGCCTCCACCACGCCAGCCTACTGGCGCTCGCGGCCGGTGCTCGGTGGGTGCCGAACGGGTGCTGTACGCCGCGTTCGGCACCCCCCAACCCGATCGGCCGGCGTCAGCACAGAGCCGAGCGCCGGTGTCACTGGCGGGAGGCGCTCAGCCGGGCCAGGAGTTGCTCCCGGATCGTCGGGCGCGTGCCGAAGGTGAGCAGGAACGTCGCCTCCCGGATCAGCCGGGCGGCGTGCGAGGTCGCCAGCACCGACCGGCTCCCGTCGTGGACGGCGAGGGCCGCCGCGGAGCGCAGGGCCAGTTCCGACGCCCCAGCCCGGGCGGCCGGGGCGTCGTCCGGTCCGGCGTGCAGCAGCCGGTCGCGCACCCGCGTCAGCTCGGCCGCCAGCTGCTCGCCGTCCTCGCCCAGCAGGGCGATCGCCCGCCCGGCCACGCCGACGGCAAGGAAACCGTTGAACGTCAACGACTCGGCGTCCCTGGCCAGGTAGTCCGCGTGCGGTTCGGTCCCCACCACCCGCGCCGACGGGACGACGAGCTCGTCCACGCGCAGGGTCACCGTGCCACTGGCCTGGACGGCGACGAGGTCGAGCGGCTCGACGCGCAGGCTCGGTCCCTCGACGGCGTCGACAAGCGACCAGATCACCTGGTCGGTGGCGTCGCGGGCCGCCATGAGCAGCACGTCGACCATGCCCCACCCGGTCACCCAGGGTGCCGAGCCGGTCAGTGACCAGCCGCCGTCCACGGGGCTCGCCGCGATCAGCGGAGGGCCGGTGCGGGTGACCGCGCCGATCGCGAGCCCGGCCCGGACGCGACCCGAGGCCAACTCCGCCACGTGGCCGCTGCGGGCGAGCGCGCGCAGGGCCCCGCGGTGCTGCATCCACACGAACGCGGCGGCGAGGCAGCCACCGGCGAGGGCCTCGACCACGGCGGCGCGGGACTCGTCGTCCGGCAGGTCGAGCACCGAGAGCTCGGGTGGGGCGCCGATGCCGTAGAAACCGTTCTCGGCCAGGGCGTCGAGGACCTCGGCCGGAACCCGGTCGCCGCGGTCCACCTCGGCCGCGACCGGGAACAGCAGCTCGTCGGCCAGACGCCGGGCCAGGCTCACCGCGGCAGCCACCATGCAGGCGAGGCTACGCCACGACCTGGCTCACGGCGCGGCTGCGCCGGCCGCCACCGAGGCTGTCAGGTGCCGCAGAACGTCTGGTACGTGGCCGTGACGTCGGGTGGGGCCGGTTCGGCGAACGCCCCATCGTGCTCGCGCTCGGTGAAGGGGTCGGCGAGGACGACGAGCAGCGCCTCGAACGGGCCGAGGTCGCCCTGGTCGACCGCCGCGCCCAGCGCCTCCTCCACCCGGTGGTTGCGCGGGATGTAGACCGGGTTCGCCCGGCGCATGGCCTCCAGGTCGACCGCGGCGTCCCCGGACCCGGTGTGGCGCAGACGGTCCCGCCACCGGGAGAGCCAGTCGCCCAGTGCCGGGTCGCCCGTGCCGAACAGCTCGTGCAGCCGCCCTGCGCCCTCCGTGCCGTGGGCGGGGTCGGCCGCGGCGTCCGCGACGTCGACCAGGGCGCGCCAGCCGAGGGTGAGATCGACCCGGTGACGGTGCAGCAGGGCCAGGTACTCCTCACCGAGCGCCCGGTCGTGCTCGGCCGTGCCGCTGCCGGCGGCGGGGTCGGCGAGGCCGAGCTTGGCCCGCAGCACCGCCGTCCAGTGGTGGCTGTACCGGGCGTCGAACGTGTCGAGCGCCTCCACCAGGTGCGGCACGACCTGCTCGGGATCGTCGCCGACGAGGGGTCCGAGGGTCTCGGCGAAGCGGGTCAGGTTCCACCGCGCGATCTCCGGCTGGTTGCCGAAGGCGTAGCGGCCGCGGGTGTCGATGGAGCTGAACGCCGTGCCGGGGTCGTAGGTCTCCAGGAAGGCGCAGGGGCCGTAGTCGATGGTCTCGCCCGAGATCGTCATGTTGTCGGTGTTCATCACCCCGTGGATGAACCCGATGCCCATCCACCGGGCGACCAGGGCGGTCTGCCGGTCGATGACAGCGCGCAGCAGGGCGAGGTGGCGCTCGCCCGAGGGCTCGATCGCGGCGAGGTCGGGGTCGTGCCGGGCGATGGCGTGATCGGCGAGGCGGCGCAACAGGTCCCGGTCGCGGCGCGCGGCGAACTCGAAGGTGCCCACCCGCAGGTGCGAGGCGGCCACCCGGGTCAGCACGGCGCCGGGCAGCAGCCGGTCGCGCTGCACGCCGTCACCGGTCGCCGTCGCGGCCAGGGCCCGGGTGGTCGGGAGGCCGAGAGCGTGCATCGCCTCGCCCATCAGGTACTCCCGCAGGACGGGGCCGAGGGCGGCCTTGCCGTCGCCGCCGCGGGAGAACGGCGTGCGGCCGGAGCCCTTGAAGGAGATGTCGCGGCGCCGTCCACGGACGTCGATCACCTCGCCGAGCAGCACCGCGCGGCCGTCTCCGAGCAGCGGGCTGAACACGCCGAACTGGTGACCGGAGTAGGCCTGCGCGAGCGGATGCGCGCCGTCCGGCACGAGGTTCCCGGCCAGCACCTGCAGCGCGTCCGGGGAGTCGAGCCAGCCGGCGGGCAGCCCCAGTTCGGCGGCCAGGGCGTGATTGAGGCGGACGGCGCGGGGGTGCGGCGCGGGGGTCGGAGTCCATTCGACGTAGGCCCCGGAGAGGTCGCGCGCGTAGCTGTTGTCGAAGGCCGGCAGCGCGGGGACCGGGCTCGCCACCGTCAGGCCACCTTGGGGGTCTGTTCGCTCACACCGGGGCAAACCCCCGGTACCTCGGGCTTGTTCCGTCGCTGGCTCGGCTCCGACCTGACGGTCGGGGTGACCCTCGGATGGCCCCCCCTGCCGACGTCAGCCGATCGAGGCCAGGCGCGGGAGCACCGTGTCGGCGAGCTCGGTGGCGAACTCGACCGGTTCGCGGTCGGGCATCGTCTGCACCTCGGTGACGCCGAGTGCGGCATAGCGCTCGACCTCGGCAAGGGCGCCGTCGAGGTCGGCGAGCATCGGGCGGACCAGCAGCACGGTCTTCTCGATCGCGTCGTAGTCGCGCGCCTCGTCCGCGCAGTGTCGGCGCAGGACGTCGAGCTTGCGCTCGACGTCCTCCACGCTGCTGCCGAAGAGATTGCACGCATCGGCGTAGCGCGCCACCAGCAGGAGGGTCTTCTTCTCGCCCCCGCCCCCGATCATGATCGGCGGACGGGGTCGGGCAAGCGGCTGCGGCACGCACAGTGTCTCGGCGAGCTGGTAGTGCTTGCCCTGGTAGGGGCCGTTGTTCTCGCTCCACATCTGCAGGCAGATCTGGATCGTCTCCTCCATCCGCTCGAATCGCTCGGCGACCGGCACGACCGGCACGCCCAGGCCTCGCTGCTCGCGCTCGTACCACGAGGCACCGATGCCCAGCCGGCCGCGACCGCCGGAGAGCACGTCGAGGGTGGTCACGGTCTTGGCCAGGATGCCCGGGTAGCGATACATCACGCCGGTGACGAGCAGGCCGAGCGTCATCCGCCGGGTGAGCGCGGCGAGGTACCCGAGCGTGGTGTAGCCCTCCAGCATCGGCTCGTCCGCGGGGGCCGCCGCCTCCATCTGGAAGAAGTGGTCCATCACCGTGAACGAGGCCACGCCGCCCTGCTCGGCGACGCGGGCCGTCTCGGCCAGCGTCGATGCGATGGCAGCCGGGTCGGAGGGCGTGGAGTAGTTCCAGTAGTGCAGCCCTAGCTTCATCGGGGTCCTTTCGGATTCGGGCGATCCACGACTGTGCTCACCTCGGGGACCCACGTGACCACGTCACGCGGCCCTCTGCAAGGCCCCGAGCCGCCACATCATCGAGCGGCGGACGACGGCGCCGGGTCGGCGCGCAGGGCGATGCGCACGGCCGCTTCGAGGGCTGCCGCCTTGTCGGTCGAGGTCCACGTGCCGGAGGTGTCGTCAGCGGGAGCGGCACGGCGCCAGGCGACGTGTCCGTCCGGCCGCACCAGGACGGCGCCGCCCGGCCGTACGCCGTAGCGCTCTGCCCAGCCAGGCGTGTCGATCCGCTGGAATCGCAACGGCACGGCGAGGTCGGCGCTCACCGCGCGGACGGCGGACGCCCAACCGGTGCCGGTGTCGGAGAGCAGCACCGGCTCGGGCCCGAACAGGTCGAGGGTCGAGCGGTGCCGGCTGGCGTCCAGCCACAGGTGCGGGGCGCGGCAGCCCGGCCGGGCGGTGGGGGTGTAGTCCGAGTCGGGGGTGTCGAGGTCAGGGGCGGTCGGGTCGTCGTCCAGGATCGCGGCCGAGGTGTACCGGTAGCCCATGTCGATCTGACGCATCGAGCGCTGGGGCCGGGCCGGGTGCCGCCCGGTGACCGTCTCCCATGCGGCCCGTGCCTCGGCGGCGGTACGCCGGACGACGGGCAGCCGCTCGGTCTCGTAGGTCTGCAGCAGCGACTCACCGGCCCCTCCGCCCAGTACCGCCGCGAGCTTCCAGGCGAGGTTGTGCGCGTCGTGCATCGCGGTGCTGATGCC
>JBAPWU010000344.1:0-12290 GCA_049283855.1 Kineosporiaceae bacterium | reverse complement strand
CCCCGCGCGCGCTCGGTCCGGGACCACCTGGCCGGGGCCACGGTGGCGCCGGTGCTGGGCCGGCCGCTCGGCGAGCTGGCCTACGAGATCATGGACTGGAGCGGGCCCGACCCGGCGCCGGTCGAGGTGGGCCCCGACCGGGTCCTGATCGGGCGCTACCGCGAGGACCGCTCCGTCTACACCACCGATGCCTACGCGACCCCCACCGGCGAGCGGCGCACGGTGCACCTGGGGGTCGACCTGTTCGTTCCCGCCGGGCACCCGCTGCACGCCCCGCTGGACGGCGTGGTCGAGGCCTGCGGCGACAATGCCGCGCCGCTGGACTACGGTCCGGTGATCATCCTGCGGCACGACCTGCCGGGTGGGGAGTGGTTCTTCACCCTCTACGGCCACCTGTCGCGCACCAGCCTGCACGGCCTGCATCCCGGCGCGCCGGTGCCGGCCGGGACGGTGTTCGCGACCATCGGCACGCAGGAGGAGAACGGCGGCTGGGCACCGCACGTGCACCTGCAGCTGTTCACCGACCTGGTCGGGATGGGTCTCGAGGTGCCGGGCGTGGTGTCGCGCAGCGAGCTGGCCGTCTGGTCCAGCCTGTGCCCCGACCCGAATCTGCTGCTCCGCGTGCCCGAGGGCCTCGACGCCCGGACCGGTCCCCAGGTGTCCGCAGGGACCGATGGGCCGTGATGAGTGCCCCGAATTCCCCCGAACCCCCGCTCAGGGCACGACAACCGGCTCAACGACGGGGTTCTGCAGATCTCGGGGCAGGAAGCGGGGCGTCCTGCCCTGCGGGCCCGAGGTCGGTGATCACGGTCGGGGTGTGACGATGGCGGCATGACGTCGACCTCGCCGACCGAGACCGTGTTCCAGATCCCCGCCCCGGCCCTGAGCGAGGCGGCGGTGCGTGCGTTCCTTCGTTCGGTCCATGGCCTCGCGGCACCCCGGCTGTCGGCGCTGCCGAGCGAGCGCGACCAGAACCTGAGGGTGGACGACGGCGACCGCCGGCTGGTCCTGAAGATCTTCAACCTCGGCGAGGACCCGGCCGTGGTCGACATGGAGGTCGCGGCGCTGGTTCACCTCGCCGAGGTCGACCCCACCCTGCCGGTGCCTCGGGCGGTGGCTGCCCGGGACGGCGCGACGGTTGCGACGATCGCCGGTGCCGACGGCAGCAGCCACCTCGCCCGGCTGATCACCCTGCTGCCCGGTCGGTCTGCGGAGGGGGAGCCGATCGGGATCGCCCGCGCCGACGCGATCGGCGCCGCGGCCGCCCGCACCAGTCTGGCGCTGCAGGGCTTCTTCCATCCCGCCGCCGGCCGCGCCCTCGCCTGGGACCTGCGCCGCCTGCCCGAGCTGGTCGGCCGGGTGCCGCAGCGCGTCAGCGCCGCCCTGACCGCGACCACGAGGTTGCCGGCCTGGGTCCAGCACGCCGACGTGACCCTGACCAACGTGCTGGTGGACGGGAGCGGGGAGAGCACCGGTGACGTGACCGGCGTGGTCGACCTGGGCGACCTGCACCACACCGCCGCCGTCTGCGACCTGGCGGCGACCCTGACCTCGGTGCTGCGCAACACCTCCGCAGAGCAGCCCGTCGATCTGTGGACGCTGGCGGCGGCGGTGCTGCGCGGGTATCAGCGGCACCGGCCGCTGCTGCCGGCCGAGGCCGACGTGCTCGGCGAGCTGGTGATCGCCCGGCTGCTGCTGACCCTGGTGGTCTCGGGCCGGCAGGCCCCGGCCCACCCGGACAACGCCGCCTACATCACCCAGTACGACGCCTCGACCCGGCGCGTGCTGGCTGAGCTCGAGGCTGTCGACCCCTCAGCCCTGCGGGCGCGGGTGCGCCGGATGGCCGGGCTGGGCGCACCGGGTCTGCCCGGTGCTGCGGGCCTGCCGGTCGACCCCGGCGCGGCCGCGGCCGACCTGCTGGGCCGGCGGCGCGCTGTCCAGGCCGGCTCCCTCTCGCCCCTGTTCTATGCCGAGCCACTCGACATCGTGCGCGGCGAGGGGGTGTGGCTGATCGATCGGGAGGGGCGACGCTACCTCGACGGCTACAACAACGTGGCCGTGGTCGGGCACAGCCACCCCAGCGTGGTGCAGGCGATCACCCGGCAGGCAGCGGTCCTGCACACCCACAGCCGCTACCTGCACCCGAACGTGATCGAGCTGGCCGAGCGGTTGGTCGCCTCGATGCCGCCCGGGTCGGGTCTGGACACCTGTCTGTTCACCACCTCGGGCACCGAGGCGAACGAGCTGGCCTGGCGACTGGCGACCGAGTACACCTCGGGCACCGGTGCCGTCATCGGCTCGCATGCCTACCACGGGTCGTCGAAGCAGCTGGCCGACCTGTCCTCCAACGAGTGGCCTCCCGGGTTCCGGCCGGTGAATGTGGCCACCTTCCCGGGCCCGATCGAGGACCCGGAGACGTTGACCCATGCCGATGCGATGGCCCGGATCGCTTCGGCCGCAACGGATCTGCAGACCTCTCACGGTGCCCGCCCGGCGATGGTGATCGCGGACTCGATGTTCACCAGCGAAGGGGTACGCCCGGTCACCGAGGGCTTCATGACCGGTCTGGTGGACGGCGCCCACGCCGCCGGGGCGCTCTACGTCGCCGACGAGGTGCAGATCGGCTTCGGCCGGACCGGGCCGCAGCTGTGGCGGTTCGCAGCGCTCGGGGCGACGCCGGACGTGGTCACTCTCGGCAAGCCGATGGGGGCCGGCTACCCGATCGCCGCGGTGCTGACCCGCCGCGAGATCGCCGAGGTGCTGGCCGCGCGCTACGAGTTCTTCTCCACCTTCGCCGGCAACCCGGTCGGGACGGCGGCGAGTCTGGCCGTGCTGGACCTGCTCGAGGACGGCGGCATCGGCGTCCATTCCCTCGAGCTGGGGGAGTACCTGCGCTCCCGGGTCGAGGACCTGCGGGCCGGCCACGCGATGATCGGTGAGGTGCGGGGGGTCGGGCTGATCGCCGGGATCGATCTGCCCTCGCGAGCGGCGGCGACGGCCGTCAAGGAGGAACTGAAGGCGCGGGGGGTGCTGGTCGGCTCGACCGGACGGCACGGCGATGTGCTGAAGGTCCGCCCGCCACTGGTCTGGCAGCGCGAGCACGCCGAGATGTTCGTGACCGCCCTGGACCAGGCGCTCGGCGCGGTCGGCACTCTGACCACCTGACCGCCTGACCACCTGACCTGCGATCACTCCAGGGAGCGCGGCGACGGTTGACGGAAGAGGGTCAGGGGTGCTCGATCGTGGAGGTCTCGAGGGCTCCGCGCCAGGAGTTCATGCGCTCCCAGAAGGCGTCGTCGACGGGCTCCGGGGCCAGCAGATACATGTAGTAGGTCCACGTGCGGTCACCGACGATGCGCTCCACGGCGGGCCGGGGGCCGGGCCCGTCGAGGTGGTAGTAGGTGTAGCCGAACTCGTCCATGACCTCGTGGAGACGGTCCTCGACGAGCGACCAGAGCACCTCCGTCATGATCCACGGCCGGTGCTCGCGGATGAGTTCCCGGGCGCCGGCGAGCACCTCGGGCTCGGTCGTCTCCGTGTCGATCTTCAGGATCGTGGGGACGACGCCGGTGCGGCTCACATAGCCGTCGATCGTCTCCAGGGGGACGACGATCTCCTTGCTGTGCGCGCGGAAGTCGGGGTTGAGCGAGTTGGAGCTGTCCGTGCTGTCGGACAGGTACAGCGTCGCCTCGCCCGTGTCGTCGCCGAGGGCGATCTCGGCGACGGTGACGTCGAGGCCGTTCGCGGCGGCGGTGTCGCGGGCGATGCCGGCGGTGTCGGGCGCCGGCTCGAAACAGTGCACCTCGCGATCGCTGTACGCCGCGGCGAGCAGTCCGTAGAGGCCGACGTTG
Organism: Kineosporiaceae bacterium; assembly: GCA_049283855.1. Taxonomy (GTDB): domain Bacteria; phylum Actinomycetota; class Actinomycetes; order Actinomycetales; family Kineosporiaceae; genus JADJPO01. Next base: position 8,439 of record JBAPWU010000344.1, on the reverse strand, counting down.
GCACCCACATCGAACACCGCACCCGTACCCGCGAGCTGCACGAGGGTGAGGAAGCAGTCGATCGCGTGCGGCTCGTACTGCCCCAGCCCGCTCTCGTCGAGCTTGTACGGGATGAACATGTACGTCGGGCACTCGATGCCGAGTGGCCCGGGCGTCCTCCCGCCGCCGGGGGGTGCAGGCAGCCGGACGACGAGCCGCCGCGGCACGGGTGGTTCCGGCACGGGAGCGGGACGCGGCGCCGTCCGGATCGGTGCCGCCGGGAACCACCGCGTGCCCGTCAACCGTCGTTTGACGGCCCGCTTGACCGGCCGTGGCAGCACCCGGGCCACGACGCGGCGCAGCGCACCGCCCGGGGGCGCAGGACGGGCGCCGGAACCGGAGGCAGTCATCGGGCGATCAGTGGCATCGCGTCCACATCCTGTCGAGCGTTGCGGTCGGAGGCGTGCCGCGGTGCTCGACGAACCGGCGCGAGCAGCAGTGACCACCTCGTGGCACCGGACAACAGTAGAGGAAGGCCACATCTCGGTTGGCCGGAGGGTGGCTCTGGTGGCGCGGCCGGGGGCGATCGGGGCTACGTCACGCGGGCGCCTGCCTGGGCGGTGCGTACCAGCGAGGCTGATGGTCCGGGCGGGCCGTACCTACTGTGTTCGCTGCTCGGCCAGCAGCGCCGCCACCCGGGCGATGAGATCGTACGGAATCGGCTGCTTCAGCGGGAACCGCAGCGTGCCCTCGGTGGCCCGGTAGGGGGCGAGTTCTTCGTCGAAGGCCGCGTCGCCCGCCGGCACCGGGTAGACGGCGAGGTGGTGCTTCCAGGCGGCGATGTGCACCACGGAGCGGCCGTCGAGGGTGAACGTGGGCATCAGCTGGCCTCCAGGGCTCCGGTGGTCGAGGAGAGCGGCGGTGGGCAGGTGGTGGGGCGGGTGGGGCTCGAACCCACGACCGACGGATTATGAGTCCGCTGCTCTGACCGGCTGAGCTACCGCCCCACGCCGGGTTCAGCGTAGTGCGCTCCGCCGAATGCTCGCCTCCGCGCCGACGCCGGGCCGTGGACGCCGTGCGTGGACACCGCAAGCTCGAGTGCACCAGCGCTCAATGGGGCCCCTTCGGGTGACGACGACATCCGTATCGCGCGGCCCCCTCCCATCCCCACAGCCGCGTGGTGGGAGGTCTCGATGCGCGCGGCGATGGCACCGGTTGCCCGACGTACCCTGGGGATCCGTCTGAGCGCCGCCGTCGGGCTGGCGCTGACCTGCTCGGCGGCGGGGATGGGCCCGGCTCGGGCCGAGACCACCACCGCCACGACGACGGCCGCCGGAGCCACCGTCGCGGCCCCATTGCGGGCCACGCCGGTGTCGGCGACCGTGCAGGTGCACTACGCCGCACCGTCACGCACCGCGGACGGCGTGATCGACGCCGCGCGCACGCTGGACGCGATCAAGGCCCGTGGGTCGCGGGTCTACTTCTACCTGCTCTACCCGCACGCCGGATATGACTCGACCCGGGACTGGCAGTCATTGCTGGCGTTCCTGGTGGCCGCCCGGGCGCGGGGGATCAGCGTGCACGTCACGCTGACCCCGCCGTCCTCGACGTCGAGCTGGTTCGCGCCCTGCTCGGCCAATCTGCTGCGACCCTTCGGCGGGCGCTACGACACCTGGATGGTCGAGCTGGGACGACTCGCGCGGCACCATGCCAACCTGTCCGCCGTGGTGATGGACGACTACGCCTACTCGGCCACCAACCGGCCCCGAGCGAGCTGTCGCTCGTTCGCGCCGGGCACGTTGACGCGCTGGAACTCGATCCTGACCCGCTTCGCCGGCCGGAGGCTGCGGGTGCTGCCGGTGCTCTACCTGCACGACCTGACCGGTGTCCGCGGGATCTACCCCTCGATCAAGAAGGAGGCGCCCGAGGTGGTCTGGCCGTTCACCGCGATCGGGTCCCACGAGATGAAGACGCAGTACCGCGCGATCCTCAAGGCGGCGCCCACGATCCGGGCACACGTGATGGTCTACGCCGCCCCGTACAAGGGACGCATCCCGACGGCGGCCACGATCAGGGAGGAGATGGGCATGGCCCGGCGCCTGGGCGCGGCCGGTGTGGTCATCTACCAGCAGCCGCTGCACTGAGCCGGCCCTGATCCGTCCGCCGCGGGTCAGTGACCGCGGGTCAGTGACCGCGGTCAGTGACCGCGGGCCACCCAGACGTCGTAGTCGGCGGCCTCGGCCCCGATCGTGGTCTCCGCGCCGTGCCCGGGCAGCACCCGGGTCTCGCCGTCCAGCTCCAGCAGCCGGGTCCGGATCGAGTCCAGGATCATCGGGAAACTGCTGAACGAGCGGCCGGTGGCCCCGGGCCCGCCGTGGAACAGCGTGTCCCCGGAGAACAGGACGCCCACCTGCGGCGCGTGGAGGCAGACCGCGCCCGGGGAGTGCCCCGGCGTGTGCAGCACGTTCAGGTCCAGGCCGGCCACGGTGATCACCTGCCCGTCGGCCAGCGGCTGCGGGGTGCGCCCGGGGTACACCACGTGCCACAGCATCTGATCGTCCGGGTGCAGCAGGATCGGTGCCCCGGTGGCGTCGGCCACGGCCCCCGCGGCGTTGATGTGGTCGTTGTGCCCATGGGTGGACACCACCGCGACCAGCCGGCGCCCGCCCACGGCGGCCAGGATCGCGGCCGCGTCGTGGGCGGCGTCGACCACGATCACCTCATGGTCGTCACCGGCCAGCCAGACGTTGTTGTCGACCTCGAAGTCCTGGCCGTCCAGGGAGAAGACCCCGGAGGTGACCAGTTGCTCGATCCGGGCGGTGGACGGGCTCACAGCACGACCACCGAACGCAGCACCTCGCCGCGGTGCATCTTGTCGAACGCCGCCTCCACCTCGCCCAGGCCGATCGTCTCCGACACGAACCGTTCCAGCGGCAGCCGGCCCTGCAGGTGCAGGTCGACCAGGGTGGGGAAGTCACGCGAGGGGAGGCAGTCGCCGTACCAGGAGGACTTCAACGAGCCACCTCGCCCGAACACGTCGAGCAGGGGCAGGTCCAGGCGCATGTCGGGCGAGGGCACGCCCACCAGCACCACCGTGCCGGCCAGATCGCGGGCGTAGAACGCCTGCTGGTAGGTCTCCGGCCGGCCGACGGCGTCGATCACGACGTCCGCCCCGTGCCCACCGGTCAGGGCACGGATCGCCTCGACCGGGTCGGTGGAGCGGGAGTTCACGGTGTGGGTGGCGCCGAAGTCCTTGGCCCACTGCAGTTTCCGGTCGTCGACGTCGACCGCGATGATCGTGCGGGCGCCGGCCAGGCGGGCCCCGGCGATGGCGGCGTCACCGACCCCGCCGCAGCCGATCACGGCCACGGTGTCGTCCCGCCCGACGTTGCCGGTGTTGACGGCGGCGCCCAGGCCGGCCATCACCCCGCAGCCGAGCAGGCCGGCCACCTGGGGCGCGGCCGACGGGTCGACCCTGGTGCACTGCCCGGCCGCGACCAGGGTCTTCTCGATGAAGGCGCCGATGCCCAGGGCCGGGGACAGCTCGGTGCCGTCCTCCAAGGTCATCTTCTGGGTCGCGTTGTGGGTCGCGAAGCAGTACCACGGGCGGCCGCGCAGGCACGCCCGGCACTGCCCGCACACGGCCCTCCAGTTGAGGACCACATAGTCGCCGACGGCCACCTCGGTGACGCCCGGGCCGACCGCGTCGACGACGCCCGCTGCCTCGTGGCCGAGCAGGAAGGGGAAGTCCGCGGAGATGGCGCCCTCGCGGTAGTGCAGGTCGGTGTGGCAGACCCCGCAGGCCTGCACCGTCACGGTGACCTCACCGGGGCCGGGGTCGGGCACGATCACCGTCTCCACCGTCACCGGCGCGCCCTTGGCGCGTGCCACCACACCCTGAACCCTGCTGGCCATGGCCAACCTCCCGAGACGCTCTGATCGCCGGATGCCGCACTGACGACATCCTCGCGCAGACCCTACGGGAGCCGCCCGCCCTCAGAAGCGGAACGGGTGCGGAGGCGGAGCGAGGGTGGCCTTGGGGCACTGCTCGAGGGTCAGGTCACCGAATCCGAGCGCCTCGTCGGTCAATGACTCGACGGTCCAGCCGAGTTCCTGACCGCGCCGGGTGATCGTGACCCGGTAGATGGTGATCTCGTACTTGGTCGGCGTGCCGTAGGCGACCTGGATGCTGCCGATCAGCTCCGAGTGTCCGGGGTCGGCCGCGCTGCGCCAGGGGCTGTCGTAGCGCTTCCACCGGCTCGGCTCACCCAGCCAGAGACCTCCGGAGGTGACGCTGCTCAGGGACAGCTCGACCAGGATGGCGCTGGCCGCCTCCTCCGGAACGATGGCAGCCGGGCGGATCACCTGCGAGACGACCTCATGGTCGTAGGCGGCATCCACCGAGTCCATGGCGTCGGCGTTCGGCACGATGCTGGCCCTCCTCTGCCCCGGGCCCGGCCTGCAGACGGCAGCGGGCGCAGAAACTCCTGGTCATTCATCGGCGCGCCGCACCCCCCTCCATACCCCCCGGTCGAGTGATGATGTGCCTGTGCTGTCCACCGTCGGAGTGAGGATGTGGTGCACACGTGATCGGTGGTGCACAATGGGCCACGGCAAGTCGCCGCATTGTTCCGACAGCACCATGAGTACCGGTTCATCCGGGCCAGCTGCACGCCCGTCGAGGTCGTTGGGGAAGACGTACCTCGGTCGGCAAAGGAGGCCCTGATGGCTGGTGTGAGCACGCGCGGCGTGTTGTTCGTGCATTCCGCGCCGCGCGCTTTGTGCCCGCACATCGAGTGGGCAGCGGGTGGCGTTCTTGGCGTGCGTCTTTCCATGGACTGGATCGCCCAGCCTGCCGCGTCCGGCATGCTGCGCACCGAGTTGTCCTGGCAGGCCCCTCCGGGTACCGGTGCCAAGCTCACCTCCGCCCTGCGCGGTTGGGCGCACCTGCGCTACGAGGTGACCGAGGAGCCCAGTCCCGGCGTCGACGGGGGCCGGTGGAGCCACACGCCCGAGCTGGGCATCTTCCACGCCGTCACCGACGCCCACGGCAATGTGCTGGTCCCCGAGGACCGGGTCCGCTGCGCGATGAGTGCCGAGGAGCCCGGAGCCATGCTGGCCGAACTCGATCTCGCCCTCGGCCGGGCCTGGGACGACGAGCTGGAGCCGTTCCGCTACGCCGGCGAAGGCGCACCGGTGCGCTGGTTGCACCGCGTGGGGTGACGGCCGCCCCGACCGGCAGCCGGCAGCGGGACGGCGCTCGAGGGCCAGGCGCGCGCCGGTTCAGGCGGCGCGGAAGACCAGCGCCACGTTGTGCCCACCGAAGCCGAAGGAGTTGTTGAGGGCGACCAGGTCGCCCGTGCCCAGGGGACGCGGCTCCTTGCGGACGACGTCGAGGTGCACCTGGGCGTCCAGGTCGTCGACGTTCGTGGTCGGGGGAGCCATCCGGTGCTGCAGGGCCAGCACGCTGAACACGCTCTCCAGTGCCCCCGCGGCGCCGAGCAGATGCCCGGTCATCGACTTGGTCGCCGACACGGCCACCCCGTCGGTGGCGTCGCCGAGGACGGCCCGGATGGCGTTCGCCTCGGCCACATCACCGGCCGGGGTGGACGTCGCGTGGGCATTCAGATGGTTCACCTGCGAGGGCTGGATCCCGCCGGCGGCGAGGGCGGCGGCCATGGCGCGTGCGGCACCGGAGCCCGTCGGGTCGGGAGCGGCGATGTGGTGGGCGTCGGAGGTGAGTCCGGCGGAGACGACCTCGGCGTAGATCGTCGCGCCACGGGCGCGGGCGTGCTCCTCGGACTCCATCACCAGGACGGCGGCGCCCTCACCGAGCACGAACCCGTCGCGGCTGCGGTCGTAGGGCCGCGAGGCGGCCGCCGGATCGTCGTTCCGGGTGGACAGCGCCTGCATGGCCGCGAACCCGGCGATCGGCAGCGGGTGGATGGCCGCCTCGGTGCCGCCGGCCACCACCACGTCGGCCCGCCCGCCCCGGATCATCTCGAGGGCGAACGCGACCGACTCGGCGCCGGAGGCGCACGCCGAGACCGGAGTGTGCACCCCGGCCCGCGCGCCCAGTTCGAGGCTGACCGCCGCAGCGGGGCCGTTGGGCATGAGCATCGGGATCGTGAGTGGGAAGACCCGGCGCGGGCCCTTCTCCCTGAGCGTGTCGTAGGAGGTGAGCAGGGTCCACACCCCACCGATCCCCGAGGCGATCACCACGCCGAGCCGGTCGCCGTCCATCTCCCCGATCCCGGCGTCGGCCCAGGCCTCCCGCGAGGCGACCAGGGCCATCTGGCCGGAGGGGTCGAGCCGCTGGGCCTGGCCACGGGAGAGCACGTCCGTGGTCGGCACGGCGAGGGAGGCGGCGAAGGTCACCGGGAGGTCGTAGGTGCTGGCCCACTCCGCCTCCAGCGTCCGGGCCCCGCTGGTGCCGGCCAGGGCCGCGCCCCAGGTGCTGGCGACGTCGCCGCCGAGCGGTGTGGTGGCGCCCAGGCCGGTGACGACGACCCGTCGCGGTGTGCCGGTGGTCATGCGGGTGCTCCTTGGTTCTGGATGCGGGCTGACGTCCCTCGGTCACGACGAACGGTGCCGGGGTCCGGACGAGGTGCCGGACCCCGGCCGGCCGTCTAGGACTGGTGCGAGACGATGTAGTCCACCGCGTCCTGGACGGTGACCAGCTTGTTGGCCTCGTCGTCCGGGATGGCGACGGCGAACTTCTCCTCGGCGTTGTAGACGATGGTGATCATCGACAACGAGTCGATCTTCAGGTCCTCACTCAGGCTCTGGGCCGCGGTGATGGTGTCGGCCGGGATCTCCATCTCGGTGCTGATCAGCTCGGCAAGACCGGTGAAGATCTCCTGCTCGCTCAGTGCCATTCGGGGGTGCTCCTTCGGTTTTCTGTGGGTGGTTGGGTCAGGGTAGTTCGATCACCTGGCTGGCATAGGCCAGCCCGGCCCCGAAGCCGATCAACAGGGCCAGGCCACCGGAGTGTGCCTCGCCCTCGGTGAGCATCCGGTCCATCGCCAGCGGGATCGAGGCGGCGGAGGTGTTGCCGCTGTGGGCGATGTCGCGGGCCACCGCGACCTGTGCCGGGACCCGCAACTGCTTGACCATGGCGTCGATGATCCGCACGTTCGCCTGATGGGGGATGAAGGCGTCGAGGTCGGCCACGGTGATCCCGGCCGCGTCGAGCGCCTTCTGGGCCACCGGCGACATCTGCCAGACCGCCCAGCGGAACACCGGGTGGCCGTCCATGGTCAGCCAGGGCCATTCCTCGTGGTCGGAGTCGCGGTAGGCGATCCAGGAGGACTTGTTCACGATCGTGTCCCACTGCGAGCCGTCCGAGCCCCACACGGTCGGGCCGATCGCCGGCGTCTGGCTGGGGCCAACCACCACCGCGCCGGCGCCGTCGGCGAAGATGAACGCGGTGGAGCGGTCCTCCGGGTCGGTGAAGTCGGAGAGCTTCTCCACACCGACCACCAGCACGTGCCGCGCCGAACCGCCTCGGACCATGTCCGAGGCCAGGGCGAGGCCGTAGCAGAAGCCGGCGCAGGCGGCCGAGATGTCCAGGGCCGCAGCGGGTGTGGCGCCGATCCGGTGCGCCAGCAGGGTTGCCGAGGACGGCGTCTGGTAGGGGTGGGTGACCGTGGCCACCAGGACGGCGTCGATCTCGCTGCCGTTCAGCCCGGCGCGCTCGACGGCGACCCGGGCCGCCTGCTCGGCCATGTCGGTGATCGTCTCGCCGGGAGCCGCGAAGCGCCGGGAGATGATCCCGGAGCGCTCACGGATCCACTCGTCCGAGGAGTCGATCCGTTCGCAGATCTCCGCGTTGGTGACCACCCGCGAGGGCCGGTACGCGCCGACCGACATCACCCTCGCGTGCGGGGACCCGGTGGTCGCGTTCAGCCGGGCGGTCATGCGCCGACCCCCGACCGCGCCGCCCGGCCGGCATGCCGGGCGACCAGGTCCCGGGCGGCCTCGAGATCGTCGGGGGAGCGCAGGGCGAGCAGTTCGACCCCGGGCAGGCTCCGCTTGGCCAGCCCGACCAGGGTGCCGGCCGGGGGGAGCTCGATCAGCGCGGTCACCCCGAGCTCGGCCATGGTGGCCATGCACCGGTCCCAGCGCACCGGGTTGCTCACCTGGCTGACCAGCCGGGTGAGTACCTCGGCGCCCGAGGCGACCGCCGCGCCGTCCGCATTGGACAGCACCGTGGCCGTGGGGGCGCCGGGGGTGACCGCGGCGGTCAGATCGGCGAGCACCTCGACCGCGGGGGCCATGTGGTGGGTGTGGAACGCGCCGGCGACCTGGAGCGGAACGATCCGGGCCCGCGGCGGCGGGTCGGCGGCGAGGGCGGCGAGCTGCTCGAGCGTGCCGGCGGCGACCACCTGCGTGGGGCTGTTCACGTTGGCCGCGGTCAACCCGAGGCGGGCCAGGGTGTCGGTGACCTGGTTCGGGTCC
>JBAPWU010000343.1:0-9077 GCA_049283855.1 Kineosporiaceae bacterium | reverse complement strand
GCCCCGGCGGCCCCGGGCGCGATGTCGCACTTCGGGCTGGCGCGCAAGGACTGCCTGGGGACCGCGAGGAACTCGACGTCCAGGGTGTGGTTCACGGTCGCGGGCGGCGTGCTGTCCGATGTCTACTACCCGACCATCGACACCACCAACGTCGAGACCCTCCAGCTGGTCGTCACGGACGGGTCGACGTTCACCGACCTGCAGACCCGGGACATGACGTACACCGTGAGCGCGCTCGACGGCTCGGGCATGTCCTGCCGGGTCACGTCGACGGCGAAGAGCGGCAGGTACACGCTGACGACCGACTACTTCACCGACCCGGCGCGCAACAGCGTCGTCATGCGGGTCCAGCTCAAGCCCTCCAGGAGCTCCCCGGCCCTGGCGGTGTACGCCCGGTACGACGCGACCGTGAACGGCAACGGCGGCGGCACCCACGGCAACGCGGGTGCGGACGACGCGGTCACCGACACCTCGACCGGTAGGCGGGTGCCGGTGTCGTTCGACACCACGACGGCGACGATCGCCGCGAACCGCGACTACGCAACCGCGGTGTACGGCGCGCTGCGCGCGGACCGGCCGTTCCTGGCCGTCTCCAGCGGCTTCGCCGGGACGGCGAGCGACCCTCTGGTCCAACTGGATGCCGACCGGCGGCTGGTCACGACCTACGACAGCGCCACGCAGGGCAACGTCGTCCAGGCCGCTCAGCTCGACCTGCGGGGCAATCGCCCGGCGACACTGGCACTGGGCTTCGGGTCCACCCAGTCCTCCGCCGTGGCCACCGCCGGTGCGAGCGCCAGGGCCGACGCGGGCGACACGCTCGAGACGTACCAGCGGGGCTGGGCACGCTACGACGCCAGGCTGACGCCACCGGCGTCCACCTCGGGGCCGGCCTCGTCGGCCGTGACGTCCGCGCAGCGCAGGGAGCTCGAACGCACGTACTACCTCTCGGCCAACGTGCTGAAGGCCAGCGAGGACAAGACGTTCCCGGGAGCGATCGTCGCGTCCCTGGCCAGCCCCTGGGGGCAGGCGGTGGCGGCCGGCGACCCCGCCCTGACCTACTTCGGGTCCTACCGCGAGGTCTTCGCCCGGGACCTGTACGAGACGTTCACCGGCCTGGTCGCCGCCGGGGACACCGAGACCGCCAGGGCCACCGTGCGCTTCCTGTTCGAGCGCCAGCAGCAGGCGGACGGGTCGATGCCCCGCAACAGCCTGATCAACGGCAGGACCGCGCCCGACTCGTTCGGCGTCCAGCTCGACGAGGTCGCCTACCCGATCCTGATGGCCCGCACGGTCGGCCTGACGGACAAGGCGTTCTACACCACGCATCTCAAGCGGGCCGCGGACTTCGTGGTCGCGCACGGCCCGGCCTTCGGCAACGAGCGCTGGGAGGAGCAGTCCGGCTACTCGCCGTCGACCATCGCGGCCGAGATCGCCGGACTGGCTGCCGCCGGCGCGATCGCCGAGCAGAACGGCGATGCGACCGGTGCGCGCATCTACCGCGCGACGGCCGACCACTACCAGCGCTCGATCAAGAGCTGGACGCTGACGTCCACCGGTTCCCTGAGCGCCAGGCCGTACTTCATCCGGCTGTCCAAGAACGCCGACCCCAACTCGGCGTTCACGTACAACCTCGGCAACGGCGGCCCGGACGCCGATCAGAAGGCGGTCATCGACCAGGGCTTCCTGGAGTTGCCCCGCCTGGGCGTTCTGCCCACCGCGGACGCCGATGTCGCCAACTCGCTCACCGTGGTCGACGCCACGATCCGGCGGACGACGGCGACGGGTGACGGCTTCTACCGCTACGGGACGCCGGCCGCGGGCACGGAGGACGGCTACGGCGACTGCAACACCGCCGACCCGACGGACTGCACGGTGCAGGGCAAGCCGTGGGCCGGCGTCTGCACCACCCTGCCGCAGAACAAGGGCTCGGGGCACCTGTGGCCGGCGCTGGCCGCGGAGCGCGCCGAACACGCCGTGGCGACCGGTGATCGAGCCTCCTCGGTGTCGCTGTGGCGCGGCATGGCCGGGACGGCGTCCGGCATCGGGCTGATCCCCGAGCAGGCCTGGGAGAACGACGCGGTGCCGCCGTCGCCGTTCGGCACCGCGCCCGAGTGCGCTTCGATCGGCTTCGCCAACGGCAGGGCGGCCGGCAGCGCCTCCCCGCTCACCTGGTCGGCGGCCTCGTTCGTGCGCCTGTCGGCGGACATCCGCGCCGGACGGATCACCGAGACGCCGAAGGACACCACGGCCCGCTACCTCACGCGCACCCAGGCCGGCACCACCGTCACCCTGACGGCGCCGGCGGACAACACCGTGGTCACCGGTCCGGTCACCGTGACCGGCACGACGGCACCGGGCGCGACCGTGGACGTCGATGCCGTGAACATCGACGTCGAGGGCGCAGCGGTGGTGGCGACGACGACGGCGTCGTCCACGGGTGCGTTCTCCCTGACCCTGACGGCGCCGGCGGGCACCGCCACCCTCTCGGTGGTGGCCACCGCCCCCTCGGGGGCGACCGGCTTCGCGCAGCGGACGGTGGTCAACGACGTCGCCCCCGGCACTCCGCTGCTCACCCTCACCGACCCCACCGGCGACGACAACGGCCCGGGGACGTTCGCCTACCCGACGGCCGGGGACTTCACGCCGGGTGCCTACGACCTGACCGGGTTCGCTGTCTACGACAGCGGACCGGACTCGGTCACCTTCCAGGTGCAGACGGCCGACCTGACGCCCACCTTCGGCAGCTCGCTGGGCGCCCAGCTGGTGGACGTCCACGTGCACAACCCGACCGGCGGGACAACGTCGACGGCGGCGTCGTTCCCGCAGCGGAACTACACGATCGCCCCGGCGTGGAACCGGCTGATCGAGGTGCAGGGCTTCGGCCAGAGGTTCATCGACGGTGCCGGCTCCACGGTCGGATCGGTGGCGAGCCGGGCGTCGGCGGTCACGCGGAAGATCACCTTCACCGTCTCCAAGACGGCGCTCGGCGGGACGCCGGCGTCCGGCTGGTCGTTCGCGGTGGTGCTGACCGGTCAGGACGGGTTCAGCACCGACCAGGCGCGCGGGTTCACCCAGCCCGCGCAGGGCTACCAGTTCGGCGTGTGCACCGCGGCCGCAGTCGCCGCCGGCAACCCGATCTGCGCCGTCGCCCCGGGAGCGGTCCCCAAGGCGATGGATGTGATCACCCCGGCGGCGGTCTCGCAGGCGACGGAGCTCAACCCACTGAAACCGGTCGTCGTCCAGGGGGTCAGCATCCCCTGACACCCGGGGACGTGGACCGCCGGGGGCTGTCGACCGACAGCCCCCGGCGGGTCGCGGGCTGCCGATCGGCTTGGCAGGATGCCGGGATGCCGGTCTCGTCGCACACCGTCGCCACCACGGGTCTGCTGCTCACCGAGCACGAGTTCCGGGTGCCCCTGGACCACGCCGACCCCGCCGGTGAGCAGATCGCGGTGTTCGCCCGCGAGGTGGCCGACCCGGACGGCACCGACCGGCCGCTCCTGGTCTACCTGCAGGGCGGGCCGGGCATGGAGGCGCCGCGGCCCACCCGGCGTCCGACCTCGCCCGCCTGGCTCGACGCCGCTCTGCGCGAGCACCGGGTGTTGATGCTGGACCAGCGCGGCACCGGGCGGTCGACGCCGGTCGGCAGCCTGGCCGGGATGAGCGCGCAGCAGCAGGCGGAGTACCTGCGTCACTTCCGGGCCGACGCGATCGTGCGGGACGCCGAGCTGGTCCGGGCCGAGCTCGGGGTGGCCCGGTGGAGCGTCCTCGGTCAGTCGTTCGGCGGGTTCTGCGCGCTGAGCTACCTGTGCCTGGCTCCGGAGGGGCTGAGCGCCGCGTACCTGACCGGTGGGCTGCCGCCGGTCGGTCGTCATCCGGACGAGGTCTACGCCGCCACCTACCTGCGGATGATCGAGCGCAGCGAGCGCTACTACCGGCGCTACCCCGCCGACCGGGTGCGCGTGCGCGACCTGCACGCCCGGCTGGCCGACCAGGACGTGCGGCTGCCCGACGGGGACCGGCTGACCGGTCGCCGCTTCCGCCAGGTGGGTACCTGGCTGGGGATGAGCGACGGCGCCGAGCGGCTGCACTACCTGCTGGAGCTGCCGGAGGACTCCCCGGCCTTCCTGCACGATGTGCAGCAGGCGTTGCCGTTCGCCCGCAACCCGATCTACGCGGTCCTCCACGAGGCGTCCTACGCCGACGGGCACACCACCGGGTGGTCGGCCGAGCGGACCCGACCGGCCGCGTTGGAGGACGTCACTCTGCTCACCGGCGAGCACGTGTTCCCGTGGATGTTCAGCGACTACGGCGCGCTGGCGCCACTGGCCGAGGCGGCTGAGCTGCTCGCCCGCCACCCGTGGCCCCGGCTCTACGACCCGGACCGGCTGGCGGTCAACCAGGTCCCGGTGGCGGCGGCGGTCTACGCCGACGACCCCTACGTGGAGAGCCGGTTCTCGATGGAGACCGCCGACCTGGCCCGGGGCCTGCGGGTCTGGCTGACCAACGAGTACGACCACAACGGGTTGCGCGCGGACGGCGAACGGATCCTGGGCCGGCTGATGGACCTCGCCCACGGCCGCGCCTGACGGCGGGACGGTCGCGACCCGGCCGGTCCCAGGCACACGAGGGGCTGGGCACAATGCCGGGGCCCGTTCCGCCATACTGTCGCACTGACATCAGGCGGACGACGACGAGGTGATCCGGCGATGCTCGACGACGAGCCGGGTGGGCACATCGTCGTGTTCGGGTTCCGCGGCGTCGCGCGGCGCATCGTCAGGCAGCTGTCGACCACGGGCCGGCGGATCGTCGTGGTGGACCCCGACGCGGCTCCGGAGGAGCGGGACGAGCTCGAGCGCTGGGACGTGGAGTACCTGGCGGGGTCCGGGCAGAACATCGACATCCTGCGGGATGCCCGGGTGTCCGAGGCCCTCGCGGTGGTGTGTGCGACGGAGCAGGACCTGATCAACATCGAGATCGCCCTGCTGGTCCGCGAGATGTCGCTGAGCGTCCGCGTCGTCGTCCAGATGGGGAACGCGTCGGTGGCTCGGGCGCTGGAGCCGGTCGCCCAGCCGGGAGCCGTGTTCGACGTCGCCGATCTGGCCACGGCCTCGATCGTCGAGGCCGTGCTCGGCCGGACGACACACGTGCTGACGCTGGCCGGGCAGGAGTTCCTGGTGTCCTCGTTCACCAGCGCCCGGAGTGGGACGTTCCGCTCCATCTGGGGCGACATGACGCCGGTGGCGGTGGTCGCGGCGGACGGCGGCCCGACGGTCTCCTGCCCCAGCCGCGATTCGACGGTGGCAGTGGGGGACCTGGTCACTCTGCTGGGCACGCAGCAGGAGTTCGCAGCGATCGGTCTGACGCCGACCCGGACCCGAGCCACCACGCCGGACCGGCCGTGGCGACGACGGGCGCGCGAGACACTGGCCGCGCTCAATGACGGCCTGGACCGCCCCTTCCGCATCGCGTTCGCGGTGCTGGTCCTCCTGGGCGTGGTCTCCGTCGCGGTGCTGACGAACCACTACCGCGGGCCGGACGGGCGCACGATGTCCCTGCTGGACGCGATCTACTTCACCTCCGAGACCATCGCCACGGTCGGCTTCGGGGACTTCTACTTCCGCGACCAGCACGCGTGGCTACGGATCTGGGCGGTCATCGTCATGCTGGTGGGCGCCACGCTGATCGCGGTCGCCACCGCCCTGCTCACCAACACCCTGGTCACCCGCAGCCTGGCCCAGTCCCTGGGCCGGCAACGGCTGACCGGCATGCGCGGCCACATCGTCGTCGTCGGCCTGGGCCAGGTGGGAAGCAGGGTGGCCCTGAACCTGCGCGAGTCCGGGTACGACGTGGCGATCATCGACAGTGGGCAGGGACAGCGGTTCATGCCCCAGATGGAGGCCGCCGGGATGCCGGTCCTGATCGGCGACCCGACCATGCGGGAGACCCAGATGGCTGCGGGAGTGCACCGTGCGTCGGGGCTGGCCGCCCTCACCGACGACGACCTGGCCAACATCGAGGTCGGCCTCGCGGTTCGTGGACTCATCGGCCAACGCACCTTCCCCATCGCCCTGCGCATCTTCGGCCGCAATCTGGCCCGGGTCCTCGGAACGGTGTCGGACACCTGGAAGCCCCGCTCGATCGCCGAGCTGGCGGCCCCCTGGTTCATCGGCGCGGCCCTCGGCATGGAGGTGGTGGGGACGTTCTACGTCGGCTCGGCGCCCTACATGGCCGCTCGGCTGCGCATCCGGGAGGGCAGCGGGTTCGACGGCCTCGCGGTGGACGACTTCCGGGTGAACACCCGGGTCGCCGCGATCCAACGCGCCGCCACCGGAGGGTTGGAGTTCCCCCCCGGACCGGACGCGCACCTGCACGCCGGCGACGTCGCCTACGTGGTCGGCCATTACGAGGACCTCTTCGAGGTCCTCGAGCGCGGGTGACCGGAGGACCGCGGGGCGGAGGTCCTACTCGGTGCGGTCGCCGGGCTCTGGTCCGGTGTCCGGGGCCTCGGCCGTGGCGTCGTCCTGCCCCGCAGCCCAGGCCAGGTAGGCCTCCTCGGCCACGGGAAGGGTCGGGAACAGCATGTCCTCGCCGATGAGGTCGACCAGGCCGGCGCGCTCCAGGGGCAGTCGGAGATCCCGCTTCACCCGGGCCAGCCCCAGCCGGACGCCGAGCTCGGCAAGATCTGCATGGAGCTCGCGGAGGCCCTCCGCCGCGGTGATGTCGATCTCCACGTTCGCTTCGACGTTGAGGACGAACCAGCGGACAGGGGGGTCGGGGAAGGCAGCGTTCTCCTGGTGGATGACGAGCATCGATCGTCGGCGCAGGTCGCCCACGTTGGCGAAGAACAGCGGGGCGTCGTAGCGGTACACGACCAGTCCCGGAATGGTCGTGGCGTTGACGTAGTCGTCGACGTCGTGCATGCCGGCAAGGCCGGGTACCCGCCCGAGCACGCCCTCGTGGGGGCGGGCCAGCCGCTGCGCCATCTCGAGCAGACTGAGCGCGATGGCGACGGCCACCCCCGCGAGGATGCCGAAGACCACGGTGCCGACGAGGGAGATCACGGCCAGCAGGAGCTCCGCGCGCCGGAACCGGGTGAGCCGGACGAAGTCCGGGATCGACACGAGCTTGCCGGCCGCATAGATCACCACGGCGCCGAGGGCAGCGGCAGGCATCGGCGAGATCATCGGCCCGGCCACGAACAGGACCAGGACCACACAGGCGGCCGTCACCAGCGAGTACAGCTGGGTTCGGGCGCCGCCGGTGATGGCAAGAGCGGTTCGGGAGCCGGAGGAGGAGATCGGGAAGCCGCCGACGAGACCGACGGCGAGGTGCACGCCGCCGAGCGCCACCAGTTCCTGCTGGGGGTCGATGTCGGGGACGTCGTCGTGGTCGTCCGGCTCCGGCCTGAATGCCCGGCCGATCAGGGTGTTGTCGCTGTAGGCGACCACGGCGACGCCCAGTCCGCCGATGGCGAGCGCCTTCAGGTCGTTCGCGCCGATCACCGGAAGATGCAGCGACGGCAGGCCCGAGGGCACGTCACCCACGGGAGCGCACGCCCTTGTCCGCGAGGTCCCAGATCGTGCCGACGACCGTGGCGGCCGCGACAGCGAGAAGGGGCGCCGGCCAGCGCGGGCGCACACGCAGGACGACGATCAGGACGGCTAGCGTCCCGGCAGCCACCGCGAACGTCGGCCAGTGGATGTGGTGGACCACGCCGAGGAAGGAACGCACCTGATCCGCGATGCTCCGGCCGTGCACGGTCGTGCCGGTGATGCGCCCAGTTGCCCGAGCACCATGAGAACCGCACCGCCCGCCAGGTACCCGACCAGCAGGGGCTGCGACAACAGGTCCGCGACGACGCCCAGACGCGCGAGCCGGGCGAGCAGGACCCAGCCGGCCACGACCAGGGACAGTGCCGCGGTGAGCGCTGCGGCGCGCTCCGGATCACCGCCGGACAGCGGGGCGACGACGACACCGGCCATCAGGGCGACCGTGGACTCCGGGCCCGCCGAGAGCACCCGCGAGCAGCCCAGAACGGCGTACGCGATGCAGGCGGCCAGCGCGGTCCACAGGCCGACCACAGGCGGCACGTCGACGATCGAGGCATACGCCATCACCTGCGGCACGAGATACGCCGCGACGGCGACGCCGGCGAAGACGTCAGCCCGCAGCCACCGCCGCTCGTAGTTCCTCAGGACGATCAGACCCGGCACGAAGCCGGCCAGCCGACGTCTCCAGGGAAGGTCCGGCTCGGCCTCCAGATCGAAGGCGGCGGCTCGTCGTCGCGCGAACCGGCCACGCACGGAGTCTCTGGGCACGGGCTTCACCTCCGGCTCGGCGCTGAGCCGGGCGCGCGACTCCCTGGCTGCGCCAGGCGCCGCCGTCGACCGAGGCCTGGATGAAGAGGCCGCTGCACTCTGGCCTCCAGCCATCGAACGAAGCCTGAAACACCCGTGGTAGGGGGATCATCTCCGCGGGTCCCGGGCTGCCGCCACGGACGTAGTACCCCAGCCTCACCCGAGCCCGTCGCCGGGTGACCCGCCACACACCGCCGGTCCCTGACTCACGGGAACGGCCGGGACCGGGCTACTGTGGGTGAAGCCGTACCGGCGATGACGCCGATGACCGACGTGGCTCACGATGCCCGTCGCGGCGAAGCCCCACCTCCGCGTCGAACCGACCTGACGACGCCCCATCTGCCGGGAACACCCCGCATGAAAGGTCGACATGGCCGCCCACAACTGGCTGGCGAAGGACTTCTACGCCGTCCTCGGTGTCCCTCACGACAGCACCGAGGACTCTCTCAAGCGGGCCTACCGCAGGCTCGTGCGACAGCATCACCCGGACACCAACGCCGGTTGCCCGGTGGCCGAGGACAGGTTCAAGGAGGTCGGTGCGGCGTACGCGGTCCTGTCCGACCGGGTCCGGCGGGCTCAGTACGACCGGACACGACATCGCCTGAACACCTCGCCGCGGGCACCGCGCACCAGCGCGGGTGCCCGCCCGAGCAGCGCCAGGCCCGAGAACCCGAGGCCGACCAGCGCCAGGCCCGAGAACCCGAGGCCGACCAGCGC
>JBAPWU010000342.1:0-1783 GCA_049283855.1 Kineosporiaceae bacterium | reverse complement strand
GTTCAGCACCTGGAAGGCCGACAGCCAGATCAGCCGGCTGCGCCGCGGCGACCTGGCGCTCCAGGCGTGCGACCAGGAGGTTCGCGACGTCGTCCGGCTGTGTGATCGAGCCAAGGACCTCACCGAGGGCTGGTTCGACGCCGACCTGCCGGACGCCGCAGGCGGGCGCCGGTTCGACCCGACAGGGCTGGTCAAGGGCTGGGCCGTGCAGCGGGCCTGCGTGCGGCTGGCCGAGGCGCTCCCGGACGCCGACGTGCTGGTCAACGCCGGCGGCGACATCGCCGTCTCGTGCGGCCGGGCGGACACGACGCCGTGGCGGCTGGCGATCGAGAACCCGCTGGACCGGCAGGCGCTGCTCGCCTCCTTCGAGCTGCGGACCGGCGGCGTGGCGACGTCCGGAACCGCGGCCCGGGGCACCCACATCATCGCGCCGGACACCGGCCGGCCGGCCGACGCCCTGGCCTCAGTCAGCGTGATCGGCCCGTCCCTGATGTGGGCCGACGTTTACGCCACCGCAGCCTTCGCGCGCGGCCCCTGCTGCGTCGACTGGTTGCGCACCCTGACCGACTACACCTGGCTCGTCGTCGCCCCCGACGGCCACGTCACCACCCCCTGAACCCGGGGCGGGGCACGGGGGCTCCCAGGTGGCGCACAGCGGACTCCCAGGTTGACTGGGCACACTAGGGACGTGACAACCACGGCCCCAGAGGCACGGCTGCTCGTCGTCGACGACGAGCCCAGCATCCGCGAACTGCTCACCGCGAGCCTGCGCTTCGCCGGGTTCGAGGTCTTCCCCGCCGCCGACGGTGCCGAGGCGCTGAAGCTGGCCGAGCTGCATCGGCCCGACCTGGTCGTGCTCGACGTGATGCTGCCCGACCTCGACGGGTTCACGGTCACCCGCAAGCTGCGCGAGCGGGGGCGCGAGGTGCCGGTGCTGTTCCTCACCGCGCGCGACGACACGGCCGACAAGGTGCAGGGCCTGACCGTCGGCGGCGACGACTACGTGACCAAGCCGTTCAGCCTCGAGGAGGTCGTGGCCCGGATCCGGGCCGTGCTGCGCCGCACCGGCACCGGGGTCGGGCCGGACACCGGCCGGATGGTCTTCCACGACCTCGAGCTCGACGAGGACTCCCATGAGGTGCGCCGCGGCACCCGGCTGATCGACCTGTCCCCCACCGAGTTCAAGCTTCTGCGCTACCTGATGCTCAACCCCAACCGGGTCCTCTCCAAGGCCCAGATCCTCGACCACGTCTGGGCCTACGACTTCAACGGCGAGGCCGGGATCGTGGAGTCCTACATCTCCTACCTGCGCCGCAAGGTCGACGCCGACGAACCGGCGCTGATCCACACCAAGCGCGGCGTCGGCTACGTGCTGCGCCTGCCCCCGGAAGGCTGAGACGTCCATGCAGCGGATCCTCGCGCGCTGGAACGCCACCGGGCTGCGGGCGCGCCTGGTCGGCATCCTGCTGGCCCTGCTGCTCGCCGCTCTGGCCGCCACCGGCTACGGCGTGCAGCGCGTGCTGAGCGGCTACCTGGTGCGCCAGATCGACGACACGCTCACGGCCACGGCGCGCGGCGCGAGCACCAACGACCGGCTGCTCAACGACCTGATCGATCCTGCCCCCCAACGCTTCCCGTCGCCGTTCATCGTCCAGGTGAGCATCGACGGCCGGGATCCGCTCGCCCCGGTCTCCGCGTTCCCCCGCCGCGCCGACGACCCCTTGCCGACCTTCCCGACGGTGACCAGCGCGCAGGCGGGCCGGCTGACCGACACCGCCTACGC
>JBAPWU010000341.1:0-10679 GCA_049283855.1 Kineosporiaceae bacterium | reverse complement strand
GGGGAGACCGCCAGGGGCATCGGCAGCCCCATCGGCAGCGTGGGCGGGGCGATGGCCGACAGGGGCAGTCCCATCGGCCGGGTGGGCGCCGTTGCGTCGGCGATCCCGGACTCGCGGCGCTCCACGACAGGCACGGTATCCGGGCTGCGCCCGCCCCGGGCCGCCTTTCGCCGTCACCGACCGCTGCGAAGGGCTGGGCCGGGTGGGCGACCTGGGGGTCGGCACGCCCCACTCCACTCCAGCTCTGACTACTCTGCGTGATGTGCAGCCATTCATCCCCCCTGTGGAGCTCCGCCAGGGTGTACTCGCTGTCAGCGTGATGGACGGGGTTGACCTCGCCCCGGCCGATCGCGGGGTGATCCTGGCCGGCAGGCCACCGATCGGCGTCCCCTGGCAGCAGCTCGCGGCGGCCTGCGGGGGCCGCTCCCCCGTCTCCCCGGCCGGGCGGCGCCGGATGGCCGGTCTGCTCCGGCTCAGCCGCCGTTTCGCCGACCTGGGCGCCGACGCCGCTGACCGGCTGCTGGCCGACGTGGTCGTGATGGCCCTGCCCCCCGGACACGTCGACCATCTGGGGCCCACCTGGACGCAGCGCCAGCTGCCTGGGGGTGCTCTGTGCCTCGGGCTGGGGGTGCGCGGACTCCTCGACGAGGAGACCATGCCGGTTCCGGCCGGCGTGCTCGCCGCGCTCGGCGTGCCGGTCGCGGACTGCTGGCCGGTGGCCCGGGCCCGCTCCGAGCGGATGTCCGGCCTCGCCGTCCAGCAGGTGGGCCGGGCCGGGACGCACACCGGCGTCCTGCACCCGGTGGGCGGGTGCGATGTGCTGACCCTGCTGATCGGCGCGCCGCTACGCGCCGCCCTCGCTGACGGCGACGGCACCGGGATGCGCGCCCTCGCGGTGCCCAACCGCACCCGCGGCTGGTTCGACCTGGCCCGGGTCGACCCCGCCTACGTCGCCCTGGCCTGGCGGCTCACCGACGAGCAGGAGCGGGGCCTGCCGCGCCCGCTCCTGGTCACTCGGGACGAGGTGGTCCTGCCCGCCGAGCGCGGCGACCTCAGCCGGCACGCGGTCGAAAGGGCCTGACCTCGGCGTCGGAGGGCTGATCGGGGCCGCCGAGGCGGGCCATGCTCTCCACCACGGCGCGGCCGACCTCCTGGGGGGTCAGCCCGATCTCCTCCAGCACCTGCGCCCGGGTGGCGTGGTCGATGAACCGTGCCGGGACGCCGAAGCAGCGGACCGGGGCACCCACGCCGTCCGCATCGAGCCGGTCGCGGACGGCGCTGCCCACCCCCCCGGCGACCAGATTGTCCTCGACCACGGCCACCAGACGATGCCCGGCCGCGAGCTCGGCGACGGCGTCGGGCACCGGCAGCACCCAGCGCGGGTCCACCACGGTGACCCCGATCCCCTGGGCGAGGAGGCGATCGGCGACGTCCAGGCAGAGCGGAACCATCGACCCGACGGCGACCAGCAGCACGTCCGGCTCACCGTCCCGGCGCAACACGTCGACCGCACCCGGCCCGTCCCCGAGCTGCTCGATCGCCGGAATATCTTGCGGCACAGCGCCTTTCGAGAAGCGCAGCACCGTCGGCCCGTCGTCCACGGCGATGGCCTCGGCCAGCTCCGCGCGTAGGGTCGCGGCGTCGCGGGGGGCGGCCAGGCGCAGTCGGGGCACCAGGTGGAGCAGGGACATGTCCCACATCCCGTGGTGGCTGGCGCCGTCGTCGCCGGTCACCCCGGCCCGGTCCAGCACGAAGGTGACCCCGGCCTTGTGCATCGCGCAGTCCATCAGCACCTGGTCGAAGGCCCGGTTGAGGAAGGTGGCGTACACGGCGACGACCGGGTGCAGCCCGGCGAAGGCCATCCCGGCGGCACTGGTCACCGCGTGCTGCTCGGCGATGCCGACGTCGAAGACCCGCTCCGGATAGGCCCGCGCGAAGGCGTCGAGACCGACCGGGATCATCATCGCCGCGGTGATCCCGACCAGGTCCGATCGGGTGCGGGCCAGGTCGAGCATGGCCTCCGCGAACACCGCCGTCCACGGGGTCCCGCTGGAGGGGACCGGCACCCCGGTCTCGGGATCGATCACACCCACCCCGTGGAAGTGGTCGGCCTGGTCGTTCTCGGCCGGCGCGTACCCGTGGCCCTTGTGGGTGATCACGTGCACGATCACCGGCCCGCCGTACTCGCGCGCGCGGCGCAGGGCGTGCTCGACCTCGGCGATGTCGTGCCCGTCGACCGGCCCGAGGTACTTCAGGCCGAGGTCCTCGAACATGCCCTGCGGGGCGACGATGTCCTTCAACCCCTTCTTCACCCCGTGCAGGGCCTCGTAGGCCAGCCGCCCGGGCGTGCCGCTGCGCTGCAGGGCGGCCTTGCCCCAGTCCAGGAAGCGCTCGTAGCCGCGGGTGGTGCGAAGCGTGGAGAGGTGGTGGGCCAGGCCGCCGATGGTGGGGGCGTAGGAGCGGCCGTTGTCGTTGACCACGATCACCAGTCGGCGGTCGCGGCCGGCCGCGATGTTGTTCAGGGCCTCCCAGGCCATGCCGCCGGTGAGGGCGCCGTCCCCGATCACGGCCACCACGTGCCGATCGTCCTCCCCGAGCAGCTGATGCGCCTTGGCGATCCCGTCGGCCCAGGAGAGGGCGGTCGAGGCGTGCGAGTTCTCGACGATGTCGTGGACCGACTCGGCCCGGCTGGGGTAGCCGGAGATCCCGCCGCGCCGGCGCAGGCCGGAGAAGTCGTGCCTGCCGGTGAGCAGCTTGTGCACATAGGCCTGATGACCGGTGTCGAAGACGATCCGGTCGCGGGGCGAGGAGAAGACCCGGTGCAGGGCGATGGTCAGCTCGACCACCCCGAGGTTGGGCCCGAGATGGCCACCGGTGCGGGAGACCTTCGCGACGAGGAACTCGCGGACCTGGCGGGCCAGATCGTCGAGCTCCTCGGCAGGTACCGCCGCCAGATCCTCCGGGCCGCCGATCGCCCCGAGCTGCACCATGTTCGCCGGACCTCCCTGCGACGGCGACACACCGGCGCACCTGCGAGTCTAGAAGGCCGCCGGGTCACAGGCGCGGGATGTGCCGCCGTCCGCGCAGGGCCTGCTCCACCAGGGTCACCCCGCGGCGGGCTGCGATCAGCCGCGCCTCCTCGACGTCGAGCACCCCGAGCACCTCGGCCAGGGACCGCGCGTCGAGCACCTCGGACAGGGCCGCCCGGGCACCGGCCCGCGCCTCGCGGAGCGCATTCAGGTCGGCGCCGACATGCGCGCCCGCCAGGTGCGCCAGGGCCAGCGGGTGCCGGGTCAGTGCAGCATAGCCGCGATAGTCGGCCGGGCACAGGTCCAACAGCCACGAGGTCGCCGTGTGCTGCCAGCCGGGAGCGTCGGGTGGGCGCACCTCGGCCGGCCACCCGGGCGGACGTCGAGCCGCGGGCATCGCAGGCACTCGGTCAGGTCTCGGGCCGGACCTCGACGCTAGGGATCGGCCAAAGTCACGCTCGACCGGTGGACACGGAACGCCGGCGAGACAGGGCATCGACGCTCGCCGCCACGAGGAGGACGAGGCCGGTGACGATGTAGACCACCGCCGCGGACAAGCCGAGCAGTCCCATGCCATTGGCGATCACCGCGACCACCAAGCCACCGAGGATCGGGTCCACAATCCGGCCCTTGCCACCGAACAGGCTCGTGCCGCCGATGACAGCGGCTCCGACCGCGTACAGCAGAGTGGTCTGACCGCCGGTCGTCGGAGACACCGAGTTGTCTCGGCTGGAGATGAGGATGCCTGCGATCCCGGCGAGCGTGGAGCACATGACGAAGCACGACAGCCTGATCGCCCGGATGTTGATGCCGGCCCGTCGGGCCGCTTCCGCATTACCACCGACCGCATAGACGTGCCGCCCCCATGCGGTGCGGTTCAACAGGAAACTGAGCGCCACCATGAGGACGAGGAGCACCGGCACGACCATGGGCACGCCCTTGATGGACGTCACCGCGGTGTTCTGGCTCCGCTCGATGTTCAGGTACCAGGTGGCCAGGCCGAGCAGGATCGTCATGGAGGCGAACTTGGCCGCCCATACAGACGTCGGCTCCGACTGCAGCCCGCCGGCGCGCCGACTGATGAGGCGCCGGTAGGTGAGGATCCCGTACAGCCCGACGGTCGCCACGTAGAGGGCCCAGCCGAGCCAGATGGGCAGGTTCTTGTTCATCACCGCCAGCAACACGTCATCGCGGATCGGGATCGTGCCACCTTCGCCGATGACGTAGAGCAGTACCCCCTGCAGCCCGAGGAAGGCTGCGAGGGTGACGACGAACGACGGGATGCCGAGCCGGGCGACCAGCAGGCCGATTGCCGCTCCGATGACAGCGCCCGTGGCGAGGCAGACGATGATTCCGGCCCACCATGGCCACCCGTGACGGGTCACGGCCACGCCCATGGTGGCAGCCGCCGTGCCCGCCGTGAACCCGGCGGAGAGGTCGATCTCGCCGAGGAGAAGGACGAAGACCAGACCCATGGCGATGACGATGACCCCGGCGCCCTGGTTGATCAGGTTGGCGAAGTTGAAGGCACCGGTGAACGGGCCGGGCCGGAGGACTGTGAAGACGAGGGCAAGCACGATGAGGCCGAGAGCGGCCGGTAGGGCGCCCACGTCACCGCCCTTGACCTTGGCTACATACCCGCGCAACGCATCGGCCAGATCCCCGGTCCCAGCGACCTCTTCGTCCGGCTCGAGCCCGGTCTGGGTGAGGGTGGGATCGCTCACAACGACACCTCCGGGGCGACATCAGGAGCCATGCCGATCGAGCCGGACCGGCCGGCCGTGATCAGCTCGACCACTTGGCTATGGGTGAGGTCCCTCGCCGGGATCTGCGCGGCCATCCGGCCGAGGTAGAGCACAGCGATCTCATCGGCCACGGCGAGGACATCGTTCATGTTGTGGCTGATCAGGATGACGGCCAGGCCGTTGTCGGCCAGCCGTCGGACCAGGTGCAGGACCTGTTCGGTCTGGGCCACACCGAGCGCCGCTGTGGGCTCGTCGAGGATGACGAGCTTGGAGTTCCACAGCACGGACCGGGCGATGGCGACGGTCTGTCGCTGGCCGCCCGAGAGGCTGGCCACCTGCTGGCGGATCGACTTGACTGTGCGGACCGACAACCCGGCCAGCGTCGCCACGGCCTGCTTCTCCATCGAGGCCTCGTCGAGGACCCCCGTCTTGACGGCCTCCCGGCCGAGGAAGAGGTTCTGGACGATATCGAGGTTGTCGCACAGAGCGAGGTCCTGGTAGACGACTTCGATCCCGAGGGAGTTCGCGTCCTTCGGGCTCGCCACGACAGCCGGGTTGCCCTCGAAGGTATAGCTGCCCGAATCGAATCCGTAGATGCCGGCGATCCCCTTGATCAGGGTGGTCTTGCCGGCACCGTTGTCGCCCACCAGCGCAGTCACCTTGCCGGCCGTGGCGTCGAAGTCCACATCCCGAAGGACCTGAACAGCGCCGAAGCTCTTGTTGACTGCGCGCAGGGAGAGCAGTGGCCCGGCCGCTGCAGCCCGAGCGGCTCCGGCAGCAGGTGTCGTCGTCATCATGGGACCTCACTCCTGCTCAATGGTGGACAGCGGACCGCTGGGGGCCGGCCCGTGGGCCGGGCCCCCAGCGAGCGCCCTACTTACTTGATGCCGGCCGCTGCGCAGAGCGCGGCGTACGTACCGGTGCAGACCTTCGCCGCCGTGGTGAAACCGGCGTCGAAGACCGTCTTGATGTTGGTCTTGTAGATCGCTTCCGGAGTCGCCAGAGCGGACTTGACATCCGTCTTGAGGACGGTGTCCTTGACCGTTCCGGTGGCAAGCGCATCCGCCGAGCCGTCGTTCTTCAGCAGGGCGATGGCCAGGTCGGAGGCGGCCTTCGCCTCGAGGTCAGTGTTCTTGAACACCGACATGCACTGGTCGCCGGCAAGGATCGCCTGCAGGCCCTCATTGCTGGCGTCCTGGCCGGTGACCGGGACCTTGCCGTTGAGGCTGTTGGCCTTCAGCCGGGCGATGATGCCACCGGCCATCGTGTCGTTCGCCGAGACGACACCGTCGATCTTGCCCGCAGCAGCCGTGTACAGCTGCTCGAACGCCGTGCCTGCCTTCTCCGCGTTCCACAGGCCCGTCTGGTCACCGATCAGCTTGTAGGTCACCCCGCCGACGGTGGACGTGGCTCCGACCTTGTCCATCTTCAGGAAGCCCGCGTACCCGGACTTGAACAGCGCCGCGTTGTTGTCCGTCGGGTCACCGTTGATGTAGACGATGTCCGCCGTGGTCTTCTTGGCGTCGGTCAGACACTTGGTCAGACCCTCGCCCATCAGGGACCCGACCTTGACGTTGTCGAAGGAGACGTAGTATTTCGCGCCCCCACCGAGGGTCAGACGGTCGTAGTCGATGGTCAGGATCCCCGCACCCTGGGCCTTCTTCAAACAGGCCGCGCCCGTCTCGTTGTCCAGGTTCACGATCATGAGGACCTTGACCCCGCCGGCGATCATGCTGTCGCAGATCGTCCCGAACTTCGACTTGTCGCCGTTGGCGTTCTGGATGTCGGACTGGACTCCTGCGGCGTCAAAGGCCTTCTTCAAGGACGGCCGGTCGTTGTTCTCCCACCGCGGGGATGTCTGAGCGTCGGGGAGGATCACGCCCACCTTGCCTCCCCCGCCGGCGGCAGAGGCTGAGCTGCTGGCACCGGCCGCGGAGGTGCTTGTCCCACCCGCGTCGGAACTGCTGCCGCAGGCGGTGAGTGCGAGCGCGGCGACGGAGAGTCCCGTGATCGCGATGTAGGAACGCTTGCGCATGTGTAGCCGGTCCTTTCGTAGCTGGTATGCGCGACACGGTCGCCGCCGAGCGCGCTGTGCTGCCCCAATCCGGACCTTTGCGCCCCAAGGCCTCTGCCCTGGCATCGCAGTCCCGTCGGCCCGGGAATGGGGTATCAGCCGCAACCTATGCGTGCCTGGTCAAGGGGACAAGCGACTCGGCCAAGCCCACCGGCAATATGTGGTAACAGTTTCGCCACGAACGAGAGCGAGGGAGGCAGCCATCGCGGTCCGTCGGACGGCCCACAGGCGCAGCAGCGGGACTCCCAGTGACCAGCCTCCACTGCCCCTAGCGTCGAACCAGCTGGCGCAGGACGTACTGCAGGATGCCGCCGTTGCGGTAGTAGTCGGCCTCGCCGGGGGTGTCGATCCGCAGCGGCGCGTCGAACTCGACACTGGTGCCGTCCTCGCGGACGGCGACGACGTGCAGGGTGCGCGGCGTCGTCCCGGAGTTCATCGCCGTGACGCCGCTGATCGAGAAGGTCTCGGTGCCGGTCAGGCCGAGCGAGTCGGCGTTCTGGCCCGCCGGGTACTGCAGCGGCAGCACCCCCATCCCGATCAGGTTCGAGCGGTGGATCCGCTCGTAGCTCTCAGCGATGACGGCGCGGACGCCGAGCAGCGCGGTGCCTTTCGCCGCCCAGTCCCGACTGGAGCCGGAGCCGTACTCCTTGCCCGACAGGATCACCAGCGGGATGCCCGCGGCCGCGTAGTTCTGCGCTGCGTCGTAGATGAACGACTGCTCCCCGCCAGCCGTGAAGTCACGGGTGAAGCCGCCCTCGACGCCGTCCAGCAGCAGGTTCTTCAGCCGGATGTTGGCGAAGGTGCCCCGGATCATCACCTCGTGGTTGCCCCGGCGCGAGCCGTAGGAGTTGAAGTCACGCGGCGCCACCCCGTTCTCGGTCAGGTACTGGGCCGCCGGCGTGCCCGCCTTGATCGAACCGGCCGGGCTGATGTGGTCGGTGGTCACCGAGTCGCCGACCTTGGCCAGCACCCGGGCCCCCGCGATGTCGCTCACCGGCGCCGGCTCCATGCCCATGCCGTCGAAGTACGGAGGCTTGCGCACGTAGGTCGAGTCGGCGTCCCACGCAAAGGTGTCGCCGGTGGGGGTGTCCAGGCCCTGCCAGCGGGCGTCGCCGGAGAACACGTCGGCATAGTCGGCGGTGAACATCTCGCGGCTGATCGAGGAGGCGATCACCTGCTCGACCTCGGCCGGGGTGGGCCAGACATCGCGCAGGAACACGGCGGTGCCGTCGGCGGCCGTCCCCAGCGGTTCGGCGTCCAGGTCGATGTCCATCGTCCCGGCCAGCGCGTAGGCGATGACCAGCGGCGGTGAGGCCAGGTAGTTCATCTTGATATCGGGGTTGATCCGGCCCTCGAAGTTACGGTTTCCGCTCAGAACCGACACGACGGCCAGATCGCCCGACTGGACGGCGGCCGACACCTGCTCGGCCAGCGGGCCCGAGTTGCCGATGCACGTGGTGCAGCCGAAGCCGACGACGTGGAAGCCGAGCTTCTCCAGGTACGGGGTCAGCCCCGCCCGGTCGAAGTAGTCCGACGCCACCTTGCTGCCGGGGGCCAGCGAGGTCTTCACCCACGGCTTGACGGTCAGCCCCCGCTCGACCGCCTTCTTGGCCAGCAGTCCCGCGGCCATCATCACCGAGGGGTTGGAGGTGTTGGTGCACGAGGTGATCGAGGCGATGGCCACGGCCCCGTGCGTGACCGAGTAGGACCCGTCAGCGACGACGACCTCGGCGGTGACGTCCTTGGTGTAGGTCGGCAGGGCGTCGGCGAAGGCCTGCTTGGCGTTCGAGACCAGGATGCGGTCCTGCGGCCGCTTCGGGCCGGCGATGCTGGGCAGCACCGTGGACAGGTCGAGCTCGATGTACTCGGAGTAGGCCGCCTCGCGGTTCGGGTCGTGCCAGAGCCCCTGCTCCTTGGCGTAGGCCTCGACCAGCGCGACCTGGGCGTCGCTGCGTCCGGTCAGGCGCAGGTAGTCCAAGGTCACCTCGTCGATCGGGAAGATCGCGCAGGTGGAACCGAACTCGGGGCTCATGTTGCCGATGGTGGCCCGGTTGGCCAGCGGCACGGCGGCCACGCCTGCCCCGTAGAACTCGACGAACTTGCCCACCACGCCGTGCTTGCGCAGGATCTCGGTGATGGTCAGCACGACGTCGGTGGCGGTGGCCCCGGCCGGGATCGCGCCGGTCAGCTTGAATCCGACCACGCGAGGGATCAGCATCGAGACCGGCTGGCCGAGCATGGCCGCCTCGGCCTCGATGCCGCCCACGCCCCAGCCGAGGACTCCGAGGCCGTTGACCATCGTGGTGTGCGAGTCGGTACCCACGCAGGTGTCCGGGTAGGCCCGCAGCACCCCGTCGACCTCACGGGTCATCACCACGCGGGCCAGGTACTCGATGTTGACCTGGTGGACGATGCCGGTGCCCGGCGGGACCACCTTGAACTCGTCGAAGGCGCCCTGGCCCCAGCGCAGGAACTGGTAGCGCTCGCGGTTGCGCTGGTACTCGATCTCCATGTTGCGCTCGAGGGCGTCCTTGCGGCCGAACACGTCGATGATCACTGAATGGTCGATGACCATCTCGGCGGGCGCCAGCGGGTTGATCCGGGCAGGGTCGCCGCCCAGGTCGGCCACGGCCTCGCGCATGGTGGCGAGGTCGACCACGCAGGGCACCCCGGTGAAGTCCTGCATCACCACGCGGGCGGGACTGAACTGGATCTCGGTATCGGGTTCGGCGGCGGGGTCCCAGGCCGCGAGCGCGCGGATCTGATCGGCGGTGACGTTCGCGCCGTCCTCGGTGCGGAGCAGATTCTCCAGCAGCACCTTGAGGCTGAACGGCAGGTTCTGCGCGCCGTCCACGGCGGCGAGGCGGAACACCTCGTAGGCGGTGCCACCGACGTCCAGGGTCGTCTTGGCGCCGAAGCTGTCCTTGCTGGAGGCATTGCTCACGATCTGCTCCTTCGCGTCGTTGCGTCGGTGTGGAGACATCCTGCCGCACCAGAATTTATCTTGATATCAAGATATCTCGCGTCGCGTGCCCACTCAAGTGATGGCTCGGCGCCGTGCGACGAACGGTCGTCACTCTGCGCCACGCCGACCGCGCAACTGCGCGGAGGTGCATCCACCCCGCGCGGGCACGGTGTGACGTTGCCGCCGCCCGACGGGCACCGTGTGACACCGTGCCCGTCAAGGGGTGGGTTCCAGGGTGGCCAGGGATTCGACGTGGTGGGTCATCGGGAACAGGTCGAAGGCGCGCAGGGCGGTCAGGCGGTAGCCCAGGCCGGCGGCGGTGGCGAGGTCACGGGCCAGGGACGCCGGATCACAGGCCACGTAGGCCACCACGCGCGGGCGCAGCCCCACGATCGTCTCCATCACGGCCCGGCCGGCTCCGGCGCGTGGGGGGTCGAGGATGACGACGTCCGCCGAGGTCGACCACGGCTCCTGCGCGATCAGGGCGCTCAGTCGCCGCTCCACCCGGCCCTGCTCGAGCCGGACCTGCGCCAGGTCGTGCAGGTTCCGGCGGGCGTCGGCGCACGCACGCGGGTCGCTCTCCAGCCCGAGCACCGCGCCGCGCTGCCCCACCGCCAGTGCCGCAGCGGCCGTGAACAGCCCGGCACCGGAGTACAGGTCCACCACCCGCTCCCCCACCCGTGGCGCGGTGGCGGCCAGGACGGCGTCCAGCAGGGTCTGCGCCGCGGCCGGGTGCACCTGCCAGAACCCCCCGCCGGTGACCCGGAATCGGCGCGGCGTCACCGCGCCGTCCGCGGTGGTGACGGCGACCCGGTGCTCGACCCAGGTGCGCCCCCGGAGGCGGTGCACGCCGTCCTCGCCGCGCC
>JBAPWU010000340.1:0-2420 GCA_049283855.1 Kineosporiaceae bacterium | reverse complement strand
GCCGGGACTGGGTCAGGGCCGCCGCCACCAGCGCAGGGTCGTGGCCGGCTCCGCGCAACCGCTCGCCGAGGGCGAGCGCCTGCTCCTCGGCGTAGGGCGGCAGCGACTCCAGCAGCGCCCAGCCCTGCTCGGTGAGCAGGCCGGAGATGCCCTCGAGGTCCACCCGCGAATCCTCGCACGGCCACCACGCCGGTCGGCCGGACCGGGCGTCCGCGGGTGTTCGTTGGCACTCGGTTTGACCGAGTGCTAATCGGCGCCCTAGATTCGGCGTTGGCACTCTCGATGTGAGTGTGCCAACGCAGGGCGGGCCGTCACCGGCACCCGCGACGACGGTTCCGGCCCCCCAGCACATCCAGCCGCCCGCATTCGACATTCCCGAAGGGGAGGTCCGTAAGTGTCGGTCTCCATCAAGCCTCTCGAGGACCGCATCGTTGTGAAGCCCCTCGAGGCCGAGCAGACCACCGCGTCCGGACTGGTCATCCCGGACACCGCGAAGGAGAAGCCCCAGGAGGGCGAGGTCCTCGCGGTGGGTCCGGGCCGGTTCGACGACGACGGTGAAAAGCGCATCCCACTGGACGTCAAGGTCGGCGACACCGTGCTGTACAGCAAGTACGGGGGCACCGAGGTGAAGTACAGCGGCCAGGAGTATCTGATCCTCTCGGCCCGCGACGTGCTCGCCATCATCGAGAAGTAACACCTCGCTCACCGCGAAGTGACCTCCGCCCCGACCGGCCGGCATCCGCCGATCGGCCGGGGCGGTCGTCCGTGGTCGCTATCGGAAGGACACAGTGCATGGCCAAGACCCTGGAGTTCGACGACTCCGCCCGTCGATCGCTGGAGCGGGGTGTCGATGCCCTCGCGAACGCGGTCAAGGTGACGCTGGGCCCGCGCGGGCGCAACGTCGTGATCGACAAGAAGTGGGGCGCCCCCACCATCACCAACGACGGCGTGACCATCGCCAAGGAGATCGAACTCGAGGACCCGTACGAGAACCTCGGGGCCCAGTTGGCGAAGGAGGTCGCGACCAAGACCAACGACGTCGCGGGTGACGGCACCACCACCGCGACGGTGCTCGCCCAGGCCATGGTCAGGGAAGGCCTGCGCAACGTCACCGCCGGGGCCGGCCCGGCCGCGCTCAAGCGGGGCATGGACGCCGCGGTGAACGCGATCAACGACCGCCTGCTCGAGATGGCCCGCGAGGTCGAGGGCAAGGAGGAGATCGCCCAGGTGGCGACCATCTCCGCCCAGGACCCCGCCATCGGCGACCTGATCGCCGACGCCTTCGACAAGGTCGGCAAGGACGGCGTGATCACGGTCGAGGAGTCCTCGACCACGGCCCTGGAGCTTGAGTTCACCGAGGGCATGCAGTTCGACAAGGGCTACATCTCGCCGTACTTCGTGACCGACCCCGAGCGGATGGAGGCCGTCCTCGAGGACGCCTACATCCTGGTGCACCAGAACAAGATCTCGGCGATCTCCGACCTGCTCCCGCTGCTGGAGAAGGTGCTGCAGGCCTCCAAGCCGCTGTTCATCGTGGCCGAGGACATCGACGGCGAGGCCCTGTCCACCCTCGTGGTGAACAAGATCCGGGGCACCTTCACCACGGTCGCCGTCAAGGCTCCCGGCTTCGGCGACCGGCGCAAGGCGATGCTGCAGGACCTGGCCGTGCTCACCGGCGCCCAGGTCGTCTCTCCCGACGTGGGCCTGAAGCTCGACCAGGTCGGCCTCGAGGTGCTGGGCACCGCCCGCCGGATCGTGGTCACCAAGGACACCACCACGGTGATCGACGGTGCCGGGGTCTCCGCCGACGTCGACGCCCGGGTGCAGCAGATCAAGGCCGAGATCGAGCGCACCGACTCGGACTGGGACCGCGAGAAGCTGCAGGAGCGGCTGGCCAAGCTGGCCGGCGGGGTCTGCGTGATCAAGGTCGGTGCGCACACCGAGGTGGAGCTCAAGGAGAAGAAGCACCGGATCGAGGACGCCGTGTCCGCCACGCGCGCCGCGATCGAGGAGGGCATCGTCGCCGGAGGCGGCAGCGCCCTGGTGCACGCGGCCCCGGTGGTCGACTCCCTCGGGCTCACCGGTGACGAGGCCACCGGCGCGATGATCGTTCGCAAGAGCGTCGTCGAGCCGCTGCGCTGGATCGCCGAGAACGCCGGCCAGGAGGGGTACGTCGTGGTCGACAAGGTGGGCACGCTGCCCATCGGTCACGGCCTGGACGCGGCGACCGGCGAGTACACCGATCTGTTCGCCCGTGGGGTGATCGACCCGGTCAAGGTGACCCGCTCGGCGCTGCGCAACGCCGAGTCGATCGCCTCCATGGTGCTCTCCACCGAGACCCTGGTGGTGGAGAAGAAGGAGCCCGAGGTCCCCGCCGCCGCGGGCGGCCACGGCCACGGGCACGGCCACTGAGGTTCCGC
>JBAPWU010000339.1:0-12817 GCA_049283855.1 Kineosporiaceae bacterium | reverse complement strand
GCGCCGGGTCGCCGAGGCCGTGCTGGTGCCGTTGAGCGCCGGCGGCGCCGTCGACGGCATGGTCAGCGGCCATCTGCTGGTCGCCGATCGGCGCGGGGAGGGCCGGGCGTTCACCGATGCCGACCTGCGGCTGCTGGAGACCGTGGCCAACCATGCCGGGGTTGCCCTGAGCAACGCCCGGCTGATCGAACGGCTGCACGACGAGGCGCGCCACGACGAGCTGACCGGGCTGCCCAACCGGGCGAGCTTCCGGGAGTCCCTGGACGGCGCATGCGCCGCGGTCGAGGCCAGCACCGGTGGCTTCGCCGTGATGCTGCTCGACTTCGACGGGTTCAAGGCGATCAACGACACCCTGGGCCACTCCGCGGGCGACGAGGTGCTGCGGGTGATCGGTGCCCGGCTGGCGGCCTCCGTCGCAGGGTCCGCCGTGGTGGCCCGGCTCGGCGGGGACGAGTTCGCCGTCCTGGCCCCGGGGTGCCACGACGAGCGCGACGCCCGGGTGCTCGCCCGGCAGCTGCTGGCGGCGTTCGACCAGCCGGTCGTGGTCGGCGACGCACGGCTGCATCTGGGTGGCTCACTGGGAGTCGCGCTGGCTCCCCTGCACTGCCTCGACGCGACCGATCTGATGCGTGCCGCGGACGTGGCCATGTACGCCGCCAAGGCGGGTGCCGGCGGGCTGCGGGTGTTCACCGCGGACCTGCTGGAGCTCGACACGATGACGCTCACCCTGGGCGGCGACCTGCGTGATGCCCTGGCCCGGGACGAGATCGAGGTCGTCGTGCATCCGTTGCTGGTGCTGGCCAGCGAGGAACTGCACTCGGTGGAGGTGCTGGCCCGCTGGCATCACCCGGTGCACGGCGAGGTCAACCCGCAGGTGTTCTTCGCCGCGGCCGAGCAGGCCGGGCTGGTCGCCGTGCTGTCGGC
Source organism: Kineosporiaceae bacterium (assembly GCA_049283855.1). GTDB lineage: Bacteria > Actinomycetota > Actinomycetes > Actinomycetales > Kineosporiaceae > JADJPO01. Next base: position 11,893 of record JBAPWU010000339.1, on the reverse strand, counting down.
CCGGATCCTGGAGCAGGCGTTGGCCCAGTGCCGCCACTGGCTGGACGAGGGGACCGCGGTGCGGTGCGCGGTGAACGTGGCGCCGCGCTGGCTGGCGGACGAGGCCCTGCCGGAGATCGTCGGCGCCGCGCTGGCCCGGCACCGGGTGCCGGCCGAGTTGCTGTGCCTGGAGCTGACCGAGCGCAGCGTGATCGCCGATCCGCGCCGGGTGACCCACACCCTGCAGCGCCTGCGTGCTCTCGGGGTGCGCCTGTCGGTCGACGACTTCGGCACCGGGTACTCCTCCCTCACCTACCTGAGTCGGCTGCCGGTCCACCAGCTCAAGATCGACAAGTCGTTCGTGTCCCGGATAGCGGACAGCGAGCGGGACCTGGCGATCGTGCGTTCGCTGGTCGACCTGGGCCGGCACCTGGGCCTGGAGGTCGTGGCCGAGGGGGTCAGCAACGATGCCGTGCGCGCACTGCTGGAGGAGATCGGATGCCTGCTCGCCCAGGGCTACCTGTTCACCACCCCGTTCGCACCGGTCGAGCTGGAGTCCTTCGTGACCGGGCGGCGGGTCTCCAGCCCGGTCTACCAGATCGGCCTGCCGACCTGAGCGGTGGCTAGGGTGGGCGACGTGCCCATCGATCCCGCCGCCGACCGTGCCGCCCTGCTCACTCTGATCAAGGATCTCGCCATCGTGCGCGGCCGGGTCACCCTGTCCAGCGGCCGCGAGGCCGACTACTACGTGGACCTGCGCCGGATCACCCTGCACCACCGGGCGGCGCCGCTGGTCGGCCGGGTGATGCTGGAGCTGGTGGCCGGGCGGGCCTTCGACGCCGTCGGCGGACTGACCATGGGCGCCGACCCCGTGGCCGCCGCGATGCTGCACGCCGCGGCGGCGCAGGGCCGGGACCTGGACGCGTTCGTCGTCCGCAAGGAGGGCAAGGCGCACGGTCTGCAGCGCCGGATCGAGGGCCCGGACGTGGCCGGACGGCGCGTGCTGGCCGTCGAGGACACCTCCACCACAGGGGGCTCGGTGCTCACCGCGGTGCAGGCCCTGCGTGAGGCCGGGGCCGAGGTGGTCGCGGCCGCGGTGATCGTCGACCGGGGCACCGGCGCGCAGCAGGCGGTCGAGGCCCAGGGCCTGACCTACGTCGCCGCCTTCGGCCTGGCCGATCTGGATCTCGGCTGAGACCTTTGCCGCGGGCCGCGCTCTGCCGATGTCGTCAGGGTGGAGGCTGAGCGAGGGGCGCGCACCGCCGGCCTGGCGCTGGTCATCCCGCTGCTGGCCGTGCCCACGTTGGCCGGGTGGCAGCCCTGGGCGGACCCCAGCTATCTGATCGGCCTGGGCCTGATCGTCGCCGCCCTCTGGCGTGCCGCGCGCTCGTGCGCTGCCGCGGCCCGCGCGGGCTGGACCTGGTTCGCCGTCACCGCGACGCTCTGGCTGGTGGGCGACGTGCTCGACCGCTGGGGCGGGGCGGTGACCGGCGCGATGCCACACGCTCCCGACGCCTGCTGGCTCATGTCCTACCTCACCCTGGGCGCCGGCGTGGCCGGCATGCTGCGCCGGCGGGGAATCAGCCGCGCGCTGCGGCGCGAGGTGCAACTGGACACCCTGGTGGTCACCGTCGCCGGGGCCGTGCTGGTGTGGCGGTTCCTGGTCGCCCCCAGCATCGCCGGGGGCCACTCACCGCTGGACATGCTGCTGCTCGCGGCCTACCCGCTGGGCGATCTGATGATCATCGCGATGTGGGCCACCCTGGTGCTCGCTCCGGGTGTCTCCGGCTACGCCCAGCGGCTGATCTCCTGGGCCATTGCCGGCACGGTGCTGGTGGACTTCGCCTTCGCGGCGGCGCCCCTGGTCCTCACCTACGCCCAGATCGACCGGATGGACGGCCTGCTTCTGATCGTGAACGGTCTGCTGGGCATGGCCGGGCTGCATCCCTCCCGGGATCTGGTCGCCCAGCCGCCGGAGGAGTCGACCGGCGCCTCGATGGGGCCCTGGCGGGTGGTGCTACTCGGGCTGGCCCTGTGCGCGGTGACCACCTCCGCCGCGCTCGTGGCCGGTCAGAGCACCCTCGACCGGACGGTCGGGCTGACCGCCGGGATCGCGATCACCGTGACGGTGGTGACCCGGTTCTACGGCCTGGTCCGGCAGCGTGACCGGGCCGAGGCCTCGCTGCGGCACTCCGCCCACCACGACCCGCTGACGGGCGTCGCCAACCGGTTGCTGCTGGTGGAGCGGATGGCCGAGATCGCCGCGGCTCCGCTCTCCGACCACGAGGACGTCGTGGCCGTGTACGTCGATCTGGACGGTTTCAAGCCGATCAACGATCGGTACGGTCACGCCGCCGGCGACCAGGTGCTGCGCCACGTCGCCGCGGGGTTGCAGTCCTGTACCAGGGAGCACGATCTCGTGGCCCGGATGGGTGGCGACGAGTTCGTCGTCCTGTGCCCCGACCTGCCGCTCACCGTCGTCGACGGTCTCGCCCGGCGGCTGGCCGAATCGATCTGCCGGCCCGTGGTGCTGGACTCGGGGGAGCGGGTGGAGGTGCGGGCGAGCATCGGCCTGGCCCAGGGCCGGCGGGTGTGGGACCCGGCGTCGCCGCCGGATGTCGACGCGCTGATCGGCGCGGCCGATCGGGCCATGTACGAGGTCAAGTCCCGAGCCCGCGCCGAGGTTCAGTCCCCGGTCGGCGCCGGTGCGGATCGCGACCTGAGCAGGCTGATCCCGGCGCCGACCACGGACGCCGCAACGGCCAGGCCGGCCACGGCGTAGGCGGCCTGGCGCAGCCAGGTGATCTCGTAGCTGAGGTGCCCGAGCAGGATCAGCCCGCTGCCCCAGCAGGCGGCCCCGGCGAGGTTGGCGGAGAGGAAACGCCGGTAGGGCATCCGGGCCACCCCGGCCACGATCGGGGTGACGGTGCGCACCCAGGGGATGAACCGGGCGATCACCACGGCCCACCAGCCGAAGCGGGCGTAGAAGCGTTCGGCCTGCTCGACCCGTGCCGCGGCGGGACCGGCCCGGCGCAGCAGCCAGGGCCGGCCGAAGCGGTGACCGGTCCAGTACGCCACGCCGTCCCCGGCCACGGCGGCGACGAACACGAGGCCGGCCAGCAGCGGCAGGGAGAGCCGGCTGCCCGGCGCCGCGGCGAGCAGGCCCGCCGCGAACAGCACCGTGTCACCGGGCAGGAAGAACCCCATCAGCAGGCCGGACTCGACGAACACCAGGGTGGTCAGCACGACGTAGACCGCTCCGGGCGGCAGCGAGCCGAGATCGTCCAGCCCGCTCAGCCACTGCGACATCGTGCTCACGCCTCCTTCGGCCTGCCGATCATGACGTGAGGGGAGTGGGCGGGCGCGCGGCGGGACGGGCCTGGGGGAGGGCCGGGTCAGGCTCCGGCCTGGGAGCGGGACTTGGCGCGCTCGCGCAGGAACTCGATCGCCATCGGGATCACCGAGACCGCGATGATGGCGAGCAGGATCACCTCGATGTGGGTGCGGACGAACGCGACCTTGCCGAGCACGGCTCCGAGCAGGGTGACCCCGGTCGCCCACAACAGGGCGCCGATGCCGCTGTAGATGAAGTAGCGCCGCCGCTCCATCCGGCCGACGCCGGCCATCACGGTGATGAACGTGCGCACGATCGGCACGAACCGGGCCAGCACGATCGCGCGGTTGCCGTACTTGTCGAAGAAGGCCACCGTCTTGTCGACGTACTCCCTGCGGAAGAGGCGGGAATCCTCCTTGCGGAAGACCGCCGGCCCGCCCACCCAGCCGATCTGGTACCCGGACACGTTGCCGGCGAACGCCGCCACGGTCAGCACCACGCACGCGAGCCACAGTGAATGGTTGATCACCCCGGTGGTGATCAACAGGCCGACGGTGAACAGCAGCGAGTCGCCGGGCAGGAAGAACCCGACCAGCAGCCCGCACTCGGCGAAGATGATCGCCGCGGCGCCCCACAACGCCCAGGCGCCGAGGGTGTTGAGCAGGGTGTCGGGGTTGAGCCAGTCGGGCCCGAGGGCGGGTTGACCGGCGGCGAGCGTCATGATGGCGGACGTGAGCACCCAGCCAGCCTACGGGCAGCCGGTGGGCGTCGGCCCGTGGACCGGCGATTGGCCGGACGACGCGCGCTACGACCAGGAGCTGCTGCGCGAGGGTGACCGGCGCAATGTGGTGGACCGCTACCGGTACTGGAGCGTCGAGGCGATCCGGGCCGACCTGGACACCCACCGGCACCCGTTCCACGTGGCGATCGAGAACTGGGAGCACGACTTCAACATCGGATCGGTGGTGCGCACCGCGAACGCGTTCAACACGGCCGGCGTCCACATCGTGGGGCGCAGGCGCTGGAACCGGCGGGGTGCGATGGTCACCGACGCCTACCTGCACGTGCGGCATCATCCGGACGCCGCGGCGCTGGCCACCTGGGCGGCGACGGAGAGACTCCCGCTGCTCGGCATCGACAACCTGCCCGGCGCCGTTCCGCTGGAGACCCACCCGCTGCCCCGGGCGTGTGTGTTGCTGTTCGGCCAGGAGGGCCCGGGGCTCTCGGAGGGCGCCCGCGACGGGAGCGCCGCCGTCCTGTCGATCGCTCAGTTCGGCTCGACCCGGTCGATGAACGCCGGGGCAGCGGCAGCGATCGCCATGCACGCCTGGATCCGCGCGCACGCGGTGATCCCGGTGCCGCAGTAGCGACCGGCGTGGTCGGCGCCGGGCCGCGCTCGCACAGGTACATCGCGCCGAGCACGAGCGCACCCCCGACCGCCACCCGCCAACCGAGGACCTCCCCGCCGATGGCGACCGCGAAGACGGTGGCCCAGACCGGCTCCAGGGTCATCACGATCGCCGCCCGGGAGGCATGCAGCTGGGACTGGGCCCAGGTCTGCATCAGCATGGTCACCGCGCCGACCACGACCGCCAGGTAGATCAGGCCCAGCCAGTCGGCCCGGCCGGCGGGCAGGGTGATGCCGCCGGGCAGGGCGAACAGCGCGCAGACCACGGTGGTGGTTCCCGCCTGGATCACGGCGAGCTCGATCGCGTACCGGGCCTGCGACCAGGCGCCGAGGCCGACGATGTGCAGTGCGCAGACCGCCGCACCGGCCAGCGTGAGGAGTTCGCCGGCGCCGAGCGAGGCCCCGCGCAGGGCGAGCACCCCCAGACCGCTGGTGGCCAGCACGATCGCGATCCAGACGTTCGGGGTGACCCGCTCGCGCAGCAGCACGGCCCCGAACAGGGGGGTGAACACCACGTACATGCCCGTGACGAAGCCGCTCACCGAGGCCGAGGTGTGGGTCAGGCCCACCGTGAGCAGCAGGTTGGTCACCCCGAACAGCACCCCCAGGACGACGGCCCTGCGCCGCAGCGCCGACGGCATCGCCGCCACCCCGCGGGGACGCAGCGCGGCCAGGACCGCCGTGGCCAGGGCGAACCGCAGGGTCAGGTAGTCCGCGGCCGGGATCCGGGTGGTGGCGTCCTTGAGCAGCACGAAGGTGGACCCCCACGCGGCGGTCACGGCGAGCAGCCCGCCGATCGCGGGCCAGTCGCTGCGCCGTCCGGCCCGGGGGGTCGACAGCCGCGGCTGAGGGTGGGTCGTGGTGGTCATGGATCCATCGCAGCCCACCTGACCTGGGAGAATGAAGCCGTGACGCAGCAGCCGATGAGTAACCGCAGCCCCGATGCCACGGACGGGAGAATCCTCCGTCTGCTGGTGAGGAACGCCCGCGCCTCCTATCGCGAGATCGGGAACGCGGTGGGGCTGTCGGCGAACGCGGTCACCCAGCGGATGCGCCGGATGGAGGAGGCCGGAGTGATCCGCGGCTACACCACGCTGCTCGACCCGGCCCTGGAGGGACCCCCGCTGCTCGCCGTGGTGCACGTGCACACCGCGATGGACGCCGACAGCCCCACGATCGAGGCGGCCCTCGCGGCGATCCCGGTGGTGGTCGAGGTGCTCGACCTGGCCGGCACGATCGACTACGAGATCAGGCTGCGCTGCCGCACCCAGGCCGAGGTCTACGACGCGGTGAACCAGATCCGGCTGCTTCCGGGGATCACCGATATCGAGACCCGCCCGGTGCTGCGCCCGGTGCTGCGCCGCTGACCGTCTCCGGTGGGTTCGTGTGTCTTCCGCTGTGCATTGCCCCAGGTGTAGGGGCAATGCACAGCGGAAGTGCTCGGTACCTCGAGGAGAGGCTCGCTCGAGTCCGCCCTGAGTGGTGGCGCGAGGTGATGGGACCGAAATCGCCGGGACCTCTGGTACCCGGGAGTGGGGGGAAGCATGGAAGGATCGAGGCCGGATACCCATACCCCGCCGTGTGAATCAGGGAGTACAAGTCATGCCCATCGCAACCCCCGAGGTCTACGCAGCGATGCTGGACCGGGCCAAGGCCAACCGGTTCGCCTACCCGGCGATCAACATCAGCTCCTCGCAGACCCTCAACGCCGCCATCCGCGGCTTCGCCGAGGCCGAGAGCGACGGCATCGTCCAGGTGTCCACCGGTGGTGCCGAGTACCTGTCCGGTCCCACGGTCAAGGACATGGTGACCGGTTCGGTCGCGCTGGCCGCCTACGCGCACGAGGTCGCGAAGAAGTACGACATCAGCATCGCGCTGCACACCGACCACTGCCCCAAGAACAAGCTGGACGGCTTCGTCCGCCCGCTGATCGCGATCAGCGCCGAGCGGGTCAAGAAGGGTGAGAACCCGCTGTTCCAGTCGCACATGTGGGACGGCTCGGCCGTGCCGCTGGCCGAGAACCTGGTCATCGGCCAGGAACTGCTGGCGCTGGCCAAGGCCGCCAACATCATCCTCGAGGTCGAGATCGGGGTCGTGGGCGGCGAGGAGGACGGCGTCGTCGGAGAGATCAACGACAAGCTGTACACCTCCGTCGAGGACGGCATGGCCACCGCCGAGGCGCTCGGTCTGGGCGAGAAGGGCCGTTACATGGCGGCGCTGACCTTCGGCAACGTCCATGGCGTCTACAAGCCGGGCAACGTCAAGCTGCGCCCGGAGATCCTCAAGGAGATCCAGGACGCGGTCGGCGCCAAGTACGGCAAGGACAAGCCGTTCGACCTGGTCTTCCACGGCGGATCGGGCTCGCTGCCCGAGGAGATCGCGGCTGCGGTGGACTACGGCGTGATCAAGATGAACGTCGACACGGACACCCAGTACGCCTTCACCCGCCCGATCGCCGCACACATGCTGCAGAACTACGACGGCGTGCTGAAGATCGACGGCGAGGTCGGCAACAAGAAGCAGTACGACCCGCGCGCCTGGGGCAAGGCCGGCGAGGCCGGGATGACCGCTCGCGTCGTCCAGGCCTGCCAGGACCTGCGCTCGGCCGGCACCAAGCTCACGTAGCCCGACCCCTCCCGAGAGTGGTCACTTCTCGGGCGACACGCCGAGCGTGCTGCCCCAGAAGTGACCACTCTTCGTGTGGGCTGGGCGGATGAATCCCCGTGTTCTGGCCTCGAACCACGGCCGGCTGGCGCAGAGCAGTGCGTTGCAGGAAGGCGCCGAGAGCCTGCTGGTCAAGGCTCTGGACGCACTGGACGCCGGCGATCGGGCCACGGCCGAGCAGCGGGTGCGGCGGGCACTGCGCCTGCCCTTCGACGACTACGAGGAGGTCACCCCGGCCTGGTGGCGCGCCTACATGCTGCTGTTCGCCGCGATCGTCGAGGAGTGGGAGGACGGCGAGGGTGAGGACTGGCTCGACGCCGCGCTGGCGGCCGAGGAACAGCTCGAGGTGTTCGGGCGGCATGCCGTGCGGTCGACCCTGACCGTGCTCGAGGCCGACTACGAGCTCGACCGTGACGCCTCCCGCCGGATCCGGGCGCACCTCGGGGGCGTGCAGCCGCTCATCGACTGGCAGGACCTGCTGCCGGAGGGCGACGAGGCGCCCGTGGCGGCGATCCTGCAGGTCCTGGCGGCCTACAACGCCTACGACGACGCGCTCGGCGCGCGGTCCGGCTCGTAGACTCACCAGGTGAGTACCGCGCCGTGGCCCGACCACCTGCTCTCGCTGGCCGAGTGGCAGGCGCTGCCCGAGGACTCCTCCCGTCGCTACGAGCTGATCGAGGGAGTGCTCCTCGTGGTGCCCCGCCCCTCGCCCCTGCACCAGCACGCCATGGTCCGACTGGCGGCGTCGCTGAGTGCTCAACTGCCTGATGAACTGACCGCCTTGGCTGACGTTGAAGTGGTCATCGATGCCGAGGGGCCGGCGACGGTCAGGGCGCCTGATCTGGTCGTCGTCCGCTGGTCGCTGGCCCAGCAGAATCCGGCGCGCCTGGCGGCGGACGACGTCCTGCTGGCGGTCGAGATCGTGTCACCCGGTACCGGTCGGAACGACCGGGTGACCAAGCTCGCCGAGTACGCCGACGCCGGCATCGGAGGCTACTGGGTGATCGACCTCGACCCTCCGGCCACCACCCTCACCGCGTACACCCTGGTCGACGGCGACTACGAGATCGTCGCCGACGGCCCGGGGGAGTTCGACCTGCTCCACCCGGCACCTGTCCATGTAGACCTCACCACTCTGACGACTCGGCGGTAATCCCTTGTCCCACAACCTGCTTGGCGAACCCCGGCTGCCCGGGCGCGGTTCGGAGATGCCGGACGACGCCGACGTGCGCGTACCGCTCGAGGCGGGTACCGCGCCGTCCGCGGTGGCGGCCGCGCACCCGGCCCGCAGCCTGCCCTGGGCGGTGCTCGCCGAGGCGGCCCTCGCTGCGGGTGAGCCGGTGCAGGCCTACGCCTACGCCCGGGTCGGCTACCACCGCGGGCTGGACGCGTTGCGCGCCTCCGGCTGGCGGGGAAGCGGCCCGGTGCTGTGGTCGCACGAGCCCAACCGTGGGTTCCTGCGCGCGCTGGCCGCGCTCGGCAAGGCGGCCGAGGCGATCGGTGAGGACGCCGAGAAGCGGCGCTGCGCCACCTTCCTGAACGACTGCGACCCGGAGGCCGTCTCGTGCCTGCAGTAGTCATCGTCGGCGCCCAGTGGGGCGACGAGGGCAAGGGCAAGGCCACCGACGCCCTGGGCCATCGGGTCGACTACGTGGTGAAGTTCAACGGCGGCAACAACGCCGGGCACACCGTGGTGGTCGGCGGTGAGAAGTACGCGCTGCACCTGCTGCCGTCGGGGATCCTCACTCCCGGCGTCGTCCCGGTGATCGGCAACGGTGTGGTGATCGATCTGACCGTGCTGTTCGCCGAGATCGACGCGCTCACCGCACGCGGGGTGGATTGCTCGACCCTGCTGGTGTCGGCGAACGCGCACATCATCCCGCCGTACAACCGGACCCTGGACAGGGTGACCGAGCGGTTCCTGGGCACGCGCCGGATCGGCACCACCGGGCGGGGCATCGGCCCGACCTACGCGGACAAGATGAACCGGATCGGGATCCGGGTGCAGGACCTGTTCGACGAGCACATCCTGGCCCAGAAGGTCGAAGGGGCCCTCGACCAGAAGAACCCCCTGCTGGTGAAGATCTACAACCGCAGGGGCATCTCGGTGACCGACACGGTCGACGACCTGCTCTCCTACGCCGAGCGGCTGCGGCCGATGGTCCGCGACACCGCGCGCGAGCTGCTCGATGCGCTGGACCGTGGCGACACGGTGCTGTTCGAGGCCGGCCAGGCGACCCAGCTCGACGTCGATCACGGCAACTACCCGTTCGTCACGTCGTCCAACGCCACCGCCGGAGGCGCCTGCACCGGCACGGGCGTGCCGCCCACCCGGATCGACCGGGTGGTCGCGGTGGCCAAGGCGTACGCGACCCGGGTCGGTGAGGGCCCGTTCCCGACCGAGCTGCACGACGCGGACGGCGAGCGGCTGCGCGCCGTGGGCGGGGAGTACGGAACCACGACCGGGCGTCCGCGGCGCTGCGGCTGGTACGACGCGCCGATCGTCCGGTACGCGACCCGGATCAACGGGTTGACCGACCTGGTGCTGACCAAGCTGGATGTGCTCACCGGCGTGGAACGGCTGCCGGTGTGCGTGGCCTACGACGTGGACGGCGTCCGCTCGGCCGATGTCCCGTTGACCCAGACCGAGTTCCACCATGCCACGCCGGTGTACGAGTACTTCGACGGCTGGGACGACGACCTGACCGGCGTCCGTTCGTTCGAGGACCTGCCCAAGAACGCCCAGCGCTTCGTGCTGGCCCTCGAGGAGATGGCCGGGGTGCGGATCAGCGCCGTCGGCGTGGGCCCCGACCGCGACGCGACGGTGGTCCGCCACGACATCCTCGGCTGAGATCTACTCATGCTCCGCAGGGCCGTCGTTCTGGAGCGGAATCACGCCTCACACGACGGCCAGGCGGAGCATGAGCGAGGTCAGGCGGACTTGGCGGGGCGCTTCTTGGCCGCGGACTTCTTGGCGGCCGGCTTCTTCTCCGCGGCTTCGGGCTCGGCGGGGGTCTCGCCGCGGGCGGCCTTGGCCCGCTCGACGCTGCGCTGCAATGCCGTCAGCAGGTCGACCACCTCGGCGCTGCCCACCTCGTCGGGGGCGGTGACCGGCGCCGGCGGGGCCCCGGCCAGCTTGGCGTCGACCAGGTCGGCCACAGCCTTGGCGTAGGCGTCCTCGTACTGATCGGGCTCGAAGTCGGCGGCCAGACTCTCCACCAGCGACATCGCCATCGCCACCTCGGCCTCGCGCAGCTCGATGTCGCCGTCGAGGACGTCGAAGTCCGCGGCACGGATCTCGTCCGGCCAGAGCATCGTCTGCAACAGGATCACGTCGCCCCGGACCCGCAGCACGGCAAGGGTCTCCCGCTGTCTCATGGCGACCTTGACCACCGCCATCCGGTCGGTCTTGGCCAGCGCCTCGCGCAGCAGCACGTACGGCTTGACCGTGCGCGCCTCGGGCTCGAGGAAGTACGTCCTGTCGAACAGGATCGGGTCGACCTGATCGGCCGGCACGAACTCCATCACGTCGATCTCGCGGCCGGTCTGCATCGGCAGCCCGGCGAAGTCCTCGTCCTCGAGCATCACCTGGCGGCCGTCGGGGGACTCGTACCCCTTGGCCAGCTGGTCCCAGGGCACCTCCTCGCCGCAGACGGTGCAGGTGCGCTTCATCTTGATCCGCCCGCCGTCGGCGCGGTGCACCTGGTGGAAGCGGATGTCGTGCTCCTGGGTCGCGGCGAAGAGCCGGACCGGCACGTTGACCAGGCCGAACGAGACGGCACCCTTCCAGATCGCACGCATGGTCCAGCATGACCCATGCGGCAGCATGGGCGCATGTCGTCGCGCCCCGGCCCACCCATGCTGGCCTCGGCGGCCGAGTCGGCCGAGTCGGTCCCCGCCGACGGGTCGACCTGGGCCTACGAGGTGAAGTGGGACGGCGTGCGCGTGCTCGCCCAGGTCGAGCAGGGCCGCCTGCGGCTGGTCAGCCGGGCGGGCAACGAGGTCACCGCCGCCTATCCCGACCTGGCCGGGCTGGCGCAGGTTCACCCGGACGCCGTACTGGACGGCGAGGTGGTGGTGCTGCGCGACGGCGTCCCGAGCTTCACCGCGCTGGCCGAGCGGATGCATGTGCGGGACGCGCAACGGGCCCGGGCCCTGGCCGCCCGGGCGCCGGCCACCTACATCGCCTTCGACCTGCTGAGCCTGGACGGGGCCGACACCACCGCCCTGACCTGGACCGAGCGGCGCACCCTGCTCGAGCACCTCGCGGACGGCGCCCGCGACTGGCAGGTCTCGCCGGTCTACGACGATCGCGACGCGTTGATCGCGGCGACCCGGGAACAGGGGCTCGAAGGGGTCGTGGCCAAGCGGCGCAGCTCCCGCTACGTCCCGGGGGCGCGCACCGGCGACTGGGTCAAGCTCGCGCACAAGCGGGTGCAGTCCTGCCTGGTCGGCGGCTGGCGGTGGGAGACCGGCGGCCGGGACCGCCTCGGCGCGCTGCTGCTGGG
>JBAPWU010000338.1:0-2338 GCA_049283855.1 Kineosporiaceae bacterium | reverse complement strand
GGCCCGAGGTGCTCCGGGTACAGCAGCGCCCCCCGGCCGAAGACCGGCCGGCCCCGGACGGGCACCTCGGCCGGAACGCTCACGGCCGGCTCGCCGATCCGCTCGGGGTGCCCGTCGAGGTCCCGATAGGACGCCCAGTACACCTCGCGCCGCCGGGCGTCGGTGGCGACCAGGAACTGTGCGTCGTCGGACTCCCTGTCGTCGGACTCCCCGTCGTCGGGCTCCCCCGCGTCCTGCGGGGCGAGACCGGCGTCGATCACCTGCTGGGCCAGCGCATCCAGCGAGCACACCCCGTACACCGGCACCTGCCGGGCCAGACCCAGCACCCGGGCGGTGACCAGGCCGACGCGCAGTCCGGTGAACGGCCCCGGACCGATCCCGACCGCGATCGCCTCGACCTCCTCGATCACCGCGTCGGCCACGGCCAGCACCTCGGCGATCAGCGGGGCCAGGCGCTCGGCATGTTGGCCGGCCTGCTCCACGCTGCGTTCGGCGAGCACGCCCGCACCAGCGACACCGGCCGCGGCCCCACCCGAGTGGACAGCCGCGGTGACCATGGCGCCCGAGGTGTCCAGGGCGAGCAGCACCGAGTCTCTCGCCGGCCCTCAGCCGACCGAGGTCGGGAAGCTCACGCCGTCCCAGCGGGGCCCGAACCCGGAGATCGACACGTACCGGTTCTCGTCGCCGTCGGTCGGGGCCACGTCGGCACCACCGTCGGCGTCCCCGCGGGGACGCCGGATCAACACCTCGAGCCGGTCCGGAGCCAGGTCCTCGACCAGCCCTTCACCCCATTCCACCACGGTGACGGAGCGGTCGAGGGAGGCGTCGAGGTCGAGCTCGTCCACCTCGGCCAGTGAACTCAGCCGGTACGCATCGACGTGCACCAGGTCGGCGCCGCCGACCAGCGACGGGTGGACCCGGGCGATCACGAAGGTGGGGCTGCTGATCATGTCGCGCACGCCCAGGCCGGTCCCTATGCCCTGGGTCAGCGTGGTCTTGCCGGCCCCGAGGTCACCGGTGAGCACGGCCAGGTCTCCCGCGCGCAGCAGCAGCGCCAGCCGGGCGCCGAGCATCCGCATCGCTTCGGCGGTGGGAACCACCAGATTGGCCCTCGCCGTCGGCACACCCCGTGCGGTCGCGTGGGCTCGATGAGCTCCGGTCACTCCACCTCCCGAGTCGTGGTGCAGGACAGATCGTGCCCTATCGGGCCGCCTGGGTCACGCAGGCGGTAACGCTGCGCCGCCGTGTGGTCGCCGGCGGCGACGCAACGACGTCACCGTACGCCGCACCGGCGAGGACCTCCGAACCGAGCGCCTGCCCGTGGCGGCGTCCCGATGCTCCCGCCGGGCGCGGACGGCACGCCCGATCAGCTCGTGCAGGTGGGCAATGACCACCTCGGGGTGCTCGAGCATGAGCAGGTGCCCGCCCTCGCGAACCACCACGTACTCGGCTCCGGGCAGCCGGGCCACGATGTCCTCGCTGTGGTCGGCCGGGGTGAGCAGGTCGCCGTCCCCCACGATCACCAGCGTCTCCACCCCGTCCAGCACGGCCAGCGCCTCGCGCGTGTCGTGCGCCGCGAACGCCGGCAGGAAGTCGGAGATCACGTCGAGGCGCGTGGACGCGATCATCTCGGCGGTGAAGCGGACCAGCGCGTTCGACACCGGCGAGGCGTAGGAGTACCGCCGAACCAGCACCAGCTCCAGGTCGCTGCCGATCCGCCGGCCGTGCTCGACCAGCCGTGGCGTCCGGGTCAGCACCCTCACCGCGGGCGGGGCCAGCCGCTGCACCACCCTGCCGATCCTGGCCAGCCCGAGGTCGACGTCGTGCAGCCCACCTGCACTGGTCGAGACCAGGGCGACTCCGATCACCCGGTCGCGGAACAGCTCCGGGCGCCGCTGCGCCAACGACATCACCGTCATGCCGCCCATGGAGTGTCCGATCAGGATCAGCGGCCCGTCGGCGGCGACGGCGTCGATCACCTCGGACAGGTCCGAACCGAGCTGATCGATGGTCGCCGACCCCGCCGGGCCGGCGGCCGAGCGGCCGTGGCCACGCTGGTCCCACAGCACCAGCCGGTAGTCCCCGCGCAGCGCCTTGCGCTGGAAGTGCCACGAATCCATGGTCAGCGCGTAGCCGTGGCTGAGCACCACGGTGACCTGCTCGCCGTCCGCCGCCGCGGCACCGCCACCGTCGGGCTCCTCGACCTCGACGTGCAGCCTCGTGCTGTCGTCGGCCAGGACGACGCTGCCGGGGGTGTGCAGGTCGCCGTAGTCCTCGCCGTCACCGGCCGGCGGGCTGAACGGCGGCAGCAGGGGCAGGCCCACCGCGACCCTCTCGG
>JBAPWU010000337.1:0-17332 GCA_049283855.1 Kineosporiaceae bacterium | reverse complement strand
GGCTGATGGCGGCCGCGTCGAACCTGATCAGCGTCGAGGCCTCATCGGCCGCAGGGGGGCCGGCGCTGGGCTCGTGGCCGCCACCCGAGGCCGAGGCGCTGCTGGCCGCCTGGCTGGACGGCGTGCGGGCCATCTGCGCCGAGATGGCGCAGAAGCCCAGGCCTCGGACCGTTATCCTGCTCGTCCGGCTGGCGCTGGACCTGCTGGCCGAGCCGGTGGAGATCACGGCGCACCAGCACCGGGCCGACGTGCTGCGTGCCCAGATCCACCGTGCGGTGTGTGATGACGACTACCTCTACGACCACGTGGACATCGACCGGCTCCACGGCCTGTTCGCCCGTTCGGGGCGGGACGCCGCGTGGCCGATGCACACCCTGCTGAGCCACCTCGGCGCGGTGAGCGGCACGGCCGCCGATCCGCGGCCCACTGCGCTCGGGCGCTGGGCGGCCTCGGCATTGCGCGGCGACGTTCCGACGCCGGTGGAGGGGCTGTCGGCCTGCGCGCTGCTGGACCGGCTGGCAGGCCACGACGACGCCGATGAGCAGTGGCGAGTGGCACGCCCGTGGCTGCGACAGCGGCCGCCGGCCCAGTCGGCAGACGAGCTGCTGGCAGCGGCTGGTGAGGGCGGCGCGGCCCGGCGACTGGCCGCGGTGAACGTGGTTCACGGCCTGGGGGAGCAGGCGGCACCCGCGTGGCACCGGGTGGTCGATGATCCGCGGGTCGGCCCGCATGCCCGCGCGGCCCTGGCCGATGGTGATCAGGGGCCGGGACCAGCGCCGGACGACGAGGAGTGGCTGATCATCGAGAACGCCGCCGCCCAGTGGGAGGTCTGCGGTCCGGACGCCGCGATATGCGAAATGCTCGACCTGCGCGGCGGCGGTGAGCCGGCCGAGCTGATCGCATCGCTCGACGGCCACGGCCACCCGCAGGCCGCGGCCCTGGCACAGGCGTTACGCGCTGCCGTGACCTGCGGCACGCCCCTGGCCATTCACCAGGTGCTGCAGCTGAAGGTGTCGCTGACCGGCTGGCGGCCCCCGATCTGGCGCCGGGTGCTGGTGCCTGCCTCGGACACCCTCGGGGACCTCCACGAGGTGATCATGATCCTTTTCGGATGGGACGGTGATCACCTGCATCGGTTCGAGGCGGGTGAGCGCCGCTACGCCGACCCGTTCCACGATCTGGAGGAGTCCTCTGACGAGTTCCGGGCCAGGCTGTTCCGGGTGTTCGGGCGGCGCGGTGCCACGGTCGGGCACGTCTACGACTTCGGGGCCTGCTGGCAGCACCAGATCGTTCTCGAGCAGGTGCTGCCCCGCCACGACCGCGAGGGCTACCCGCGGTGCATCGACCACGCGCACGATGCCCCCCCGGAGTACTACGACCCGGACGATCCGCAGGACGGGCAATCGTTCGATCGTGACGCCGTCAACGCCCGACTGGCCCGCTCGCGGTAGCTGGGCCCTTCCCTCAGCGTTCCCCCTCGACGCTGGCCGATCCGCTGCTACGCCGGGGACGTGGCCTGCCGCACCATCCACCCGCCGCGAGCCAGCACGGCGATGCTCCGCTCCAGCGACCATTCGGGGTCGAGGAACGGACGGGGATCGGATGTCCACTCCGGGCGGAGCCGAGCGAACTGGTGCGCAAGGTCGTCATGGCGGGGTTCGGGCGCGAGGACGGCCACGATGTCTCGGGGGGTGAAGTCGAGATGGTCGACGTGTCGCCACTCGCGCTCCCAGTGGAAGTCCTTGCGGTGCGTGCGCCCCTGGCCCATGGTGTCCAGGTAGGGAGTGATCTTGAAGATCTCCTGCCGAGCCATCAGCGCGGCGTCGAAATGTCCGTCGACACGGCTGCGCCGAGAGCCTCCGTGACAAGGTTGAGGAAGGGCTTCGTCAGCCACTCGACTCCGCCTGCCTGTGTGGTGTCGAGGTACCAGACCGGATTGCTGCGCCGGCGACGCACCTCGTCCCTGGTGAAGACCCAGCCATAACGTGACATCGGCGGTGATCGCCGCCGGGTGAGGGACGGGCAGTTCGATCACCCGACTGCGCCAGCGGCTGAGCGACCGTCCACAGGTCGAACTCGAGGGTTGACTCGAACGCTTGTACGATTACTGTTTGGAGCATGTTCGAAAAAGCTGCCAGGCGGGCTACGTGAGTGCTACGTTCGTAGCATGGCTGAGGTTCCGTCGCGAGAACTGCGCAACAGCACCGCGGACGTGCTGCGCCGGGTAGCCGCTGGCGAGGACGTTGTGATCACCGTGAATGGGCGAGGGGTGGCTCGATTGCTGCCGATCCAGCCTCAACGGCGACGGTGGATCGACCGCGCAGAGCTGGTGCGGCGGCTGGGTGTGTCGCAGGCCGATCCGGGGTTGCGCGACGACCTGGCGGAGCTGGCCGGAGACACCACTGACGATCTCGGTCCTGTGTCATGACCGAGCGGGGCGTCCTCGATACGAGCGTGTTCATCGCCGCCGAGTCCGGCCGAGCTCTCGATGTTGTGGAGTTGCCAGCGGAAGGCGCGATCTCGGTGGTGACCCTCGCCGAACTCCACGCCGGAGTGCTTGCCGCCCAGGACGTCGAGAGTCGGGCCCGTCGCATGATCACACTGGACTCGGTCGGCGATGTCGAGCTGCTGCCGGTCGATGCTGCTGCCGCGATGGCCTGGGCGCAGATGCGGGTCCAGCTCGCGGAGTCGGGCCGGCGTGCCAACGTGAACGATCTATGGATCGCGGCCACCGCTGCGTCGCGTGGCCTTCCGGTTGTCACTCAGGACGACGACTTCGACGTCCTGGAAGGTCTGGCCGGCCTGGTCGTCGTCCGGGTGTAGGCGCGAGGCTGGGGTGTCTCGGGCCGGCGGCTGGGAGCGGCGAGCCCGCCCAACTCGTCGAGCGGTCTCACATGAGGATGTTCGGATCACGGGATCACGGACGACGACACCTCATGGCACATGGTCTCGATCTGGGAGTGCGAATACCACGTCAGCAAGCATCCGTTGAAGCCGCACTTGTGGATCAGTTCGTGGGCGATCACGTAGTCCAACGCCGGCGTGTAGCTCGGCGACCAGTCCAGGAGGATCTGGTTGCCGTAGTCGCTCCAGTGCCCGCCACCCCATTTCTTGTCGGTGACGTCCTGGCACGCGAACGTATCCAGGTGCAGGTTCTCCAGTTCGTCGAGGAGCCGGTACCAGAACTGCCTCCGGTCGATCCGCCCGGTCGTGAACGCGTCGACTGTGGCGTCCAACGCGGGATCGTTGATCACGGCTCCCTGGCGCAGAGCCAGGTCGATCGCCTTGACGGCGTCGCGGATCTCCTTGACCCGGGCGGACGTCGCGGCGCCGGTGAACGTCGGCACCCCCAGCACATCGAGCCAGGCGGTGTCCGCGGCGGACGGCTGCCCTGGGGCGGTGCAGGCATGGACGGCGTAGTACCGACGGCAGTGCCCGGAGGTCTGACCGGAGACCGGCCATGAGCCGCTCATCGGGGCTCCGCACCCTGGAGTCGCGCCGGCACCCCAGCTTCCACCGTCGTGCATGGTGCCGCTGATGCCCCCCGGCAGGAGGGTCGACGTGTGGGCGGACTCGCTCATCGTGGCCCCGGTCGCGTTGGTGACGCTCCAGGTCACGGTGCTCTGCTCGTCGGTAAAGATGATCTCAGGAGCAGCGCTCACCGAGGCGCCGGCGCTACCCGACCCCCAGGAACTGCCCCTGATCGTCCCGATCGCCCGCCACACGCCGTCCGGCCCCTGCCGCATGCGGGGCAGGAACTCGGGCCGGGGGCTCCACTCGTGCGGCTCCACGCGTGCCGGCCTGGTCTCGGTGACCTCGACCGGCTGGTAGGCCCCGCCCCACGCCCCACCGTCACCGAGTGCCACCAGATAGATGACGCTCGTCGTCTCGGCAGTGCGTTCGGCGCTGCCGTCAACCGGCACGTCCTCACCGAGCCGCGCGATGCGGGCCCAGTTCAGCAGCTGTGGCGCCCACGGCCGGCCTGCACTCACCCACAGCCAGGCTCTCGATGTCCCTTCGGTCCTCCACTCGATGCGAACCGGTTGCCCGGGAGCGACACTGGCCGGCTTCACCGACAGGTGGATGACCGGGGCCGTACCCACCCTTTCCAGGATGTGCGTTGTCTGCGTCATCGATGCCACCCCCTCAATCCCTGTCCCCACGAACGACTCTGGCACCAGGCGGCCACGCCGAACTGGGGCGAATGTCGCCGGCTGTGGGCGCCGATCTTGTTGCGTCCCGGCGATCTGTGGGTGTGCTAAAAGCGGACTATGTTGCGTGCTGAAGTCGGGTTAGCTGACCACCCCGCTGCGCTGATCGTCGGGCCGCGCGCCAGTGGCAAGACCACCACGGCCCGTCGTCGCGCCCGGACGGTCATCCGGCTGGACCGCCCGGCCGAGGCAGACGCCGTCCGGGCCGATCCGGACGCGGTGTTGGCTGCTGTCGGCACCGACCCCGTGGTCATCGACGAGTGGCAGGTCGTTCCCGAGATCCTCGGGGCGATCAAGCGTGCGGTCGACGACGACCCCCGGCCGGGTCGGTTCGTGATCACCGGGTCCCCGCAGGCCGATCTCACGGCATCGGGGTGGCCGGCCATCGGGATCGAGATCACGGCCGATGCCGCGCCCGGCCGCGACGCCGCCCGGCACCTGGCGTGGCTCGAGGAAGCGCTCCGAAGCCGGTTCGCCGCCGGCGTCATGTTTCACACTGGCCCTCGTCCGGTTCCCTACAGCGCCAGCATCGTCGGGCTGCCGATCTCGGTGTTGTGGTCGGTGGGGTGATTCGGCGTCGGGTCGCTCGGGTCATCGCGACGTAGCGGTCGGCTCAGCGGGAACGCTGAAGGGGCGGGCTCTCGGGCCCGAGGGGTCTGGAGACCGGTCGAACGGGAAGAAGGTGTTCGAGACCGGCGAAGTCCTGCGGGTTCACGGTGAACAGAGGCAGGTCGTTGGCCATGGCCACGCACGCGATCAGCAGGTCTGCCGGACGCCGTCGCGGGGTTCGTCCGGCGGCGAGGGCGGCTGCGTAGACCGGGCCGTAGTTGCGGGCGGCTGCGGCGTCGAAGGGAAGCGGGTGGTAGGCCGCCTCGACGCGCTGGAGCCGCCCGATGCGCGCAGCCCGTTCACCGGGTTCATCGGTGGCCAGCGGGCCGGTGGACAACTCGGCCAGAGTGATTGAGCTGATTGCGGTCTCCAGCGGTAGCTGGAGGGGATCAATGCGAGGCAGATGGATGATGACGGTGGTGTCGACCAGGCCGCGCTCGGCGCGCTCACTCACCGATCAACCCCTGGTCGACGGCCTGGTCCAGATCATCGAAGAAGCGCTCTGGGTCGATGGGTGCATCGCCGGCGAAGAGGGACATGACCTCGCTGGTAGGGATGAAGGCCCGGCGCCGAAGCGGGTGGAGTTCTGCGATGGGAGTGCCGTTGCGGGTGACGATGAAGGTCGATCCGGCCTCCACTGCCCGCAAGATCTGCCCAGAGTCGTTGCGCAGCTCTCGCTGAGTGATCTCACGACTGGGCTCCGTCATCCTCGCAGTCTATCATCAGATGTGCTACGAAGTGCTACAGCGAAGGTGGTGTCTCGGCACGCTCTCGATGCAGCGGTCGGCCGCTCCTTCGATGCCTGGCGCGACGGCGCCGAGCGGCGGGCCGCGCTGGCGACCCTGCCGCGGTGGATCGGCTACTGCCTGGATCGCAGCGCCGTTCCCGATCACCTGGCCGCGCCGTGCAGGGACTTGGCCGGGCCTGGTCGAGGCTGGTCGGGCTCCGAGTCTGTCGGCTTTCGTGCAGCACGCGGTCGGCGTGGCCCTGGACGACGTGGCGGGGTGGGGAGTCATGCTTGCTCAGGCGCTGGGCGAGACGGGTGGGCCGATGTCCGCCGAGGAGCGCACGTGGGCCGATGAGGTCCTGGGGGTGCCGCGGGGCGGACGACGGTCGGTGGCCTGATGTCCGGCATCACCCTCGACGCAGGTGCCCTCATCGCCCTGGACCGCAATCATCGTCGAGTCGTCGTCCTGCTCGCCCGCGCGGCCGAGGCCAAGAGCCGCGTGACGATCCCCGCCCCGGCTCTGGCCCAGGCCATTCGGCGGCCCGATCGACAGGCGAGGTTGTCCCGCCTCGTGCGCCAGCCCTCGACTGACGTCGTCCCACTCGACCGGGTCGACGCCGCGCACGTCGGCCACCTGTTGCTCGCCTCGGGAACCACGGATGTGGTGGACGCCCATGTTGTCCTGTGCGCGCGCCGGGCCGGGCAGCGCGTCGTGACCTCTGATCCCGATGACCTGGCCCGTCTGGACCCGGAGCTCGGGCTTGTTGTCGTGTGATCAGCTCGTCAGGATGACGAGTTGCTGGGTGGCTCGGGTCATCGCGACGTAGCGGTCGACTGCTCCTTCGATGCCCTCGCCGAGCGCCTCCGGGTTGATGAGGATGACCAGGTCGAACTCGAGGCCCTTCGTCAGTTCCGGGATCAGCGACCGGACGCGGGGCGTCGCCGGGAACGTGGGATCGCCGATGACGCAGGCGATCCCGTCGGCGTGCGCGGCGAGCCAGGTGCCGAGGATCGGGCCCAGCTCCGAAACAGCTCCGTGGCGGACGGGGAGGCCGGTGCTGCGGATGGAGGTCGGCACGTTGGCGTCGGGGAGCACGGCCCGGATGACCGGTTCGGCCTCCGCCATGACCTCCTCCGGCGTCCGGTAGTTGATGGTCAGGGTGGCGTGGGTGATCGGGTCGAACCCGATCCGCTCGAGGCGGTCCTGCCATGACTCGGTGAACCCGTGCCGGGCCTGGGCGCGGTCGCCGGCGATGGTGACGCTGCGGGAGGGGCAGCGGGCCAGCAGCATCTGCCACTCGGCGTCGGTCAATTCCTGGGCCTCGTCCACCACGATGTGCGCGAAGGGTCCGGCGAGCAGGTCGGGGTCTGTGTCCGCCTGCACGGCCTCGTCGACGAGCACGTACTGCAGGTCGTCGCCGCGCAGCATCGACATGACGTGCATGTCGGAGTCGTCGGTCTCGATCAGGTGGTCGACGACCTTGGCCATCTCCTCCCGCTGGGCGGCGACGGTGGCCTGGTGGCGACGACGGCGTCGTGACGTCTCCGGGTCGCCGAGCCGGCGCCGTGCGGCGTCCAGGAGCGGAAGGTCGGACACCGTCCAGGCCTGGGCGTCCTGGCGGTGCAGCGCCCGGACGTCCTCGCGGCTGAGCCAGGGAGCGCACCGGCGCAGGTAGGCAGGCACCGACCACAGGTCGGAGACCAGGTCGGTCGCCTCGAGCATCGGCCAGGCGCGGTTCAGGGTCGTGCGCAGGTCGCGGTTCTGTTCCAGCGACCTGCGGATCAGCTCGGGTGAGGCATCGCCGTCGACGTCGTCGTCGTGCCTGTCCACGAGGATCGTGAGCAGTTCCTCCCAGATCGCCTCGCGCGCCTCGTTGTGCGGTGTGCCGGGGTCCGGCGCATCGAACGCCTCGGCCCACTCCTCGGCGCTCAGCCAGACGTCGGACCAGGGCGTGGTGACCGTCATCCCCTGGGTGGGCGGCTCCTCGTAGAGCCGGACGGCCGTCTCGATCGCCGTCACCAGGGTCGCGGACGACTTCAGGAGTGCCACGGCCGGGTCGGTCTCGACGCGTGCTGTGGCTCCTTCGGGGACGAGGTCGCGCAGGGTGCAGGTCTGCACGCCCTCCTCCCCGAGGCTGGGCAGGACGTCGGCGACGTAGGCCAGGTAGGGCTGGTGCGGGCCGACGACCAGGACGCCGCCCCGGCGGTGGCCGAGGCGTGGGTCGGAGTAGAGGAGGTAGGCGGAGCGGTGCAGCGCGACGACGGTCTTGCCCGTTCCCGGGCCGCCGTCGACGACCAGGGCGCCGCGGGATCCCGCGCGGATGACGGCGTCCTGGTCGGCCGCGATGGTGGCGAGCACGTCGCGCATCCGTGCCGATCGGCTGCTGCCCAGGCTGGCGATGAAGGCGGACTGGTCGTCCAGCGCGGCGTGGTGTCCTGCGAACCCGTCCGGGGTGAACACCTCGTCCCAGTAGTCGCTGATCCGGCCGCGGGTCCAGCGGTACCTGCGGCGGCTGATCAGCCCCATCGGGTTGGCGTGGGTCGCCCCGAAGAACGGCTCGGCCGCGGGGGAGCGCCAGTCGAGGAGCAGCCGACGACCCGTGCGGTCGGTCAGGCCGAGCCGCCCGACGTACACCGGCTCGGGGTCGTCCGCGCCGACCATGTGTCCGAGGCACAGGTCCAGACCGAAGCGGCGCAGGGTACGCAGGCGAGCGGTCAGTCGGTGGATCTCCAGATCCCGGTCCATCGCCTCCTGCCCGCTGCCGCCGCGAGTCCTGCGCCAGGTCTCGAGGCGGTCGGACAGGTCGGCGATCGACTGCTCGAGGCTCTCCGCCAGGGCCACGAAGTGCTGCACGTCGCCGGCGATCAACCTCGGGTCGGCCTTGGGCGAGAGGTGGTCGGGAAGATCGAACGCGTTGGTGGTCAAGGGATTCACATCGTCCGCTCCGATCGTGGCTCCGCAGGCCCTCGGCCGACGATTCTGCGGCACGACCCGGGCCTTGCCGCAAGACCCCCTGTGCGCTATACGTTGAAAACGGAGAGAGAGTAGGCACTCTCCATTCCTTCCGCCGGGGCCCCTGGCAGAGACACCTCTGGGGGAGCTTGCGGCCCCTGCGTACGCCACCCGCGCTGGGAACGCACCGTCCCAGCGGACGGTCCTTGAGCGCTGCGGATGCCGCCGTGGTCGCGTTCCCGGCAAGGTCGTCGGCGACCGCCCGGGACGCGCACAATGCTCGCCATCATGCACTATAGAGATCACGTGGTTACGATAGCGTCCACGTGATTCCTATAGTGAACACCATGGAGGCGGTCATGGATCTGTCGCACCCTGCGCGCACGGTCGTCCCCTCTCTCGCGGCCGACGTCCTGCTCGTTCTGGCGGGCACGACTCTGCCCATGACAGGGAGGCGGATCCACGGGATTGCGGGGCGGGCGAGCTGGTCCGGCGTGCGCAGGGTTCTTCAGCGCATGGTGGACAGTGGCCTGGTCGACATGACCGAGGCCGGCAGTGCGAACCTGTACTGCCTGAACCGTGAGCACGTTGCGGTCGACGCGGTGCTCGCCCTGGTGGACCTGCGCGGACGGTTGTTCGACCGGATTCGGGCGGCCGTCGCCGAGTGGCCGATTCAGCCGGTCGCGATGGCGGTCTTCGGCTCCGCGGCCCGCGGTGACGGCGACGAGGACTCCGATGTGGACCTCTTTGTCGTCCGGCCGGAGGCGGTGGCGCCCGACGCGCCGCAATGGGTTCAGGGCGTCGCCGCGCTGAGCCAGGCGGTTAAGCGCTGGTCCGGCAATCGGTGCAGCGTCATCGAGGTGTCGCCCAGTCAGCTAGAGGAGATGATTCACGAAGGTGCCGCTCTGGTCGATGAACTCGGGCGGGATCAGATTCCGCTCGTGGGCGCCAACGTCCTCGACGCCGCGGCGAGCCTGCGGTGACACCGCGGGCGAGCGGCCGGACGGCAGCATGCGGCCGCGCACAAGCGATCGTGCGACTGGAGCACGCTGAGAAGTTCCATGAGGTCGCCGAGCTCGTAGCCCACGAGAGCGAGACGATCCCGGCCTCGGCGAGCGTCTCGGCGTCGCTGGCCATCTTGGCTGGCATCGCCGCAGCAGACGCGGCCTGCTGCACCGCGTTGGGACGACGCTCCCGTAGCCAGGACCACAAACACGCTGTAGACCTCCTGCGCCAGGTCGTGCCCGGTGGCCCGGGAACCGCTGCCAGTCTGGACCGGCTACTGGATCTGAAGGACGCGGCGCAATACGGCGTCATCAACGTGAGCGGACAGAACCTCCGAGCGGCCCTGCGCCAGGCCACGATCGTCGTCGAATTCGCCAAGGACGTCCTCCGCCGCTCGCCCGGGTAGGCATTGGTCAGCCGAGTTCGCCAGGGCCGCAGCCCGCGCCGTTCCGAGCACGTCGATCGCGTCGCGGTCTCTGACCGAACGCACAGGTACGAGATACTCAGACTTGATACATTCAAATGTGAGTGTCTACAGAGTGAGTGCCTTAGGAGATGGTCGTGCCTGGATTCGTCGGCCGACGTCGCGAGCTGACGGCCCTCGAGGGCTTGCTGACTCGGGTCGGCGCCACCAGCCGCACGGGTCGCCCCGGTCGGGCCGTGCTCATGCGCGGTCGTCGGCGGGTCGGCAAGTCACGGTTGGTCGAGGAGTTCGTCGAGCGGGCGGGGGTGCCGTCGGTGTTCTTCACGGCCTCGGCTCAGCCGTCGGTGCAGGCCGACTTGGCGCTGTTCGTGCAGGCCGCCACGTCGTCCGACCTGCCAGGGGCCGCCTTGTTCGTCGACCAGGAACCACGGTCCTGGGACGCTGCACTGGGCTTGCTCGCCACGGCCCTGCCCACCGATCGCCCCAGCGTCGTCGTCCTGGATGAGCTTCCCTACCTCGTGGCCAACGACCCTGGCTTCGAGGGAACCCTGCAGAAGGTGTTCGACCGCGAGTTCTCGCGACTGCCCGTGCTGCTGATCGGCATCGGATCCGACCTGGCCATGATGGAGGCGCTGAACGACTACGGGCGTCCGTTCCATCAGCGCGCCACGGAGATGGTCCTGCCGCCGTTGAGCCCCGCGGATGTCGCCGAGCTGGTGCAACTGCCTGCGCGCCAAGCCTTCGATGCCTATCTGGTCTCCGGGGGGCTGCCGCTGGTGCTCGACGAGTGGCAGCCCGGCCTCGGCGTAATGGAGCACCTGGCCCAGGTCGCCGGCGACCCGACGTCCGCGCTGCTGGTCAGCGGTGAGCGAGCGCTCGCGGCCGAGTTCCCCCCTTCGGTGCAGGCGCGTTCCGTCCTGGGGGCCATCGGTGCCGGGGAACGCACTTTCTCACTGATCGCTCGGGCGGCGGGCGGGATGCCGCAGGCCTCGCTGCAGCGCGCGCTGCAGGTCCTCGTCAGCAAACGGATCGTGGAGGTCGCGCTCCCGCTGTCGACGCGGCCCTCACGCGAGACGCGCTACAACGTGGCCGATCCCCATCTGCAGTTCTGGCTGGCATTCCTCGGGCCCTACCTCGCCGAGATCGAGCGTGGTCGAGGGGATCTTGTGCTGGCGAGGATCCGGGCGGCGTGGACCACCTGGCGTGGCCGGGCCGTGGAACCGGTCGTGCGAGAGGCGTTACGCCGACTGCCAGAGGGTCGTCTGCCCGCGGGCACGCGGGCTATCGGTGGGTACTGGACCCGGATCAATGATCCGGAGATCGATCTCGTCGGTTCGGATCGGGAGCCGACAGCCCAGCGGATCACCTTCGTCGGCTCGATCAAGTGGCAGGAGGAGCGCCCGTTCGACGGGCACGACCTCGCTCGGCTGGGTGCTCACCGCTCTCGGATGCCGGGTTGCGACGAGACCACGCCGCTCATGGGCGTCTCGCGCAGTGGGTCGAGCATCGAGGGTGTCATGGTCATCGGCCCCGACGAGCTTCTCGCGGCCTTCGCATGAGATGGCCCCGATCGCGGGGGAGTTCAGGGTTGCGCACCGACATCGACCGACATGGCCGAGCGGCTGTCGTTCGGGGCCGTCCGATTCGTTGACAGAGCAACTTTCGCGGCACATGCTCCTAAATGGGTGGTTTTTGACACTGTTTCGGGGGCATTGTTCTGACTACATGCGGTGTCACGCGTGGGGGCGGGCACAGTGCTTGGGTCACGGCGGTCGGCCCCGGGGGCGGGGCTTCTGGGGAGGGGCCAATGAATGCACAGGCAACGATCAGCCTGCTCAACGTGCTGGTCCCGATCCTGACTCCGGTTCTCGGCGCGATCGCGATGGCCTTGCGGGACCGGCGTTCGCGCCGCAGCGACATCGGTCGACGCAAGCTCGCGCTGGAGGACGCTCGTGCCCAGGTCGAGTTCGTCAACGACTGGTGGAACGCCCGCAAGGCCATCGACGTGTCAGGGGGTCCCGGATCGCCCTCCTCCCAGGAGGCGGAACGTCAGGCACGGGCCTGGTTGGACCGGGCCTCGGAACGGGTGACCGACAACGAACTCTCGTTGCCCCCGGTCGAGCCGGCCATGACCGTGCGCACGATGGCTCTGCTCTACCCATTCCGCACCACGGCCGGGAGGCTGGCCAGGGCGGTGTTCTGGGTCTTCTGCGGGATCACCACCACGACCGTCGGTGCCACGATCTCCGAGTGGCTCGCTCCCCCCGGGGACTACGCCCTGGGGCCGGTCGACTCGGCGGACGTGCGCTCCTTCGTCATCGCGGGAGCGGTGATCACCCCGCTGACTGTTGGACTGCGGTTCCTGGCCGTGGCCGTGGACGACGCCGCGGCGCAGCCGAACGACCCACGCCGCCAGACTCATGGTTTCGGGCGCGAACTGTTCCTGCTACGACGGCTGCAGGGCCGGGGCGCCGGAACGCTCCGCGTAGCGTTCTACCTCGGCGCCGTCTGGGTCGTCGCGAACGTGGCCCTTGGCATCCGGGTGGGGCTGACCGGCCCGAATCTGTACTGGCTGCCCCTGAGCATGACCGGCCTGGTCGCCTATGGGACGGCGACCTTCGCGCTGCGGGCCTGGGCCGTCTCCATCGACCGGACGGCGCGGCGGCCGTCTGTGCCGTCCCAGGAGACCGCGCGTGACCAGGTCACCGAGAGGACGTTCGCGCCCTGACCAAGGGCACGGCCGCTGAGGGAGGGGCAGTCATGCGAGTCGAAGCGACCGGTGGGCGACGGGCAGGTCAAGCAGTGCTCGGCGCGGTCCTGGTCATGCTCGCCACCCTGCTGGGCGGCTGCCTGGTTCCATCCCCGTCAGAACCGACACCGACAGCGACCCGCACCGCGGGAGCTGCCGGCTCGAAGAAGATCTTCCTGCTGCGTCTGATCGGCATCTGCGCCGGAGTGAACACCTTCGCCGCCCAGAAGACCGAGAAGGACCCGGAGGGCCCTCCGCCGGGAGCGGTCGCCGACCATCTGGAATCGCTGATCGGGGCCGCGGTGGCCAGCGCGCCGAATGTGGACCGGGACAAGCTCCAGCAGTTGGTCGCCAGGCTCAGTGACCTGGTGGGCGCGCTGCGGAACAAGCAGCAGGTCGACCCGGCGGACACGGAGAGGGTCGCTGCGGCGGCCAAGGCCGTGCAAGCCGCCCACGACCAGGCCGACAAGGCCGCTGTCAGCTATGGGATGCCGCACCTGGACGACTGCAACAAGAGCATGCAGCAGGACCAGGTGCAGCAGTGGCGGCAACTCCCGAGCCTGCCGCTCGCCGTCCAGCAGATCGCCACCGCGGTGGTGAACGGGCGGATCTGGGTGGTCGGCGGGCTGACCGGACAGGACCAGGCAAGTGCCAAGACGTTCTACTTCGACCCGGCGCTGGAGACGTGGTTCGACGGTCCGCCCCTGCCGACGCCCGTGAGCCATGCGATGGCGGTCGCCTACCACAACACGCTGGTCGTCTTCGGGGGGTGGATCCCGATCGGCGCCAAGATCCGGGGGACCACCTCCGCTCAGGTGCTGCGGCTGCAGGGTGATGCGTGGGAACCACTGGCTTCGCTGAACCGTCCTCGGGCGGCGGGAGCTGCGGCCGTGGTCGGCGACCGGATCGTCGTCGTCGGTGGTATCGATCGCGACCCGGTGACGACGACCGAGGTGTTCGACGGCTCGACCTGGCGTGACGGCGCGGCGATCCCCGTGCCGGGGGACCACCTCGCTGCGGTCAGCGACGGCAAGGCCCTGTATGCCGTCGGCGGGCGCAAGAACCTCGACCCCACCCAGAGCACCGCGGCGCTGCAGCGCTACGACCCGGCGGCGAACACGTGGAAACGGCTCGCGGACATGCTCACCCCTCGCGGTGGGCTTGCGGCCGCCTACGCCGATGGCCGGATCTACGCGGTCGGCGGTGAGACCGTCAGCTCTGCCCGGAACGTCGTGGAGTCCTACGACGTCGCCGCCGACTCGTGGACCCCGGCCACGACCCTGCCGGTCGGCCTTCACGGCCTGGGAGTGGCCGTGGTGGGCGGCACCCTCTACGCGATCGGAGGGGCGACCGAGGCCGGCCATTCCAACTCGACGGCCGCCGTGCTGGGCCTGAGCCTGTCCGGGCCAGCCGGCGCATCCGTCACTGTCGCAGGTGTCGCCTCCTCGGATCTGTCCGCCTGCCCCGAGAGGATGGCCGTGCATTGGGCCTGCCTGTCATCGGCACGCCTGCGCTCCGACGGCGGACTGGACATCCGCTACCGGACCAATTTCGGGCCGTCGGCCCAGCAGGACCCGCAGCACCAGCACCTGCACGTCTTCACGGCGCGACCGGACGGACACGGCGGGACCATCCCGGCGGCATCGGCGATGCAGGGCGACGCCGGGGCGCAGCAGGGCAGCTGGGTCACCCTCTACGCCCGGGACGTCGCCGTGATCCCGCGCGGGGCCAGGACCAGCGGCACGCAACGTCCGCTCGACACCTCGGCACCGCTGCTCTGCGTCCGCGTGGCCATCGGCATCCACTCCCTGGACAAGGACCTCAGCGGAGGCCTGAACACCGGCAACTGCGTGACGATCCAGCGATGACGCTGGCGGTGGCTGCGTACGAATGCGGCGAAACAGGCGTCGATCATGCGGCGAAAGAGGCATGTAGAGAGCGGCACAACGCGCGTTGATCATGCAGGGGTTGAGCTGTGGACAACCGAGCCTAGGCGTCGTGAGAGGTTCTTCGATTCCTACGTCTCTGATCTCGTCAGCCGTGACGTGAGCCAGCTGTCCGAGATCGAACGCACGAGCGAGATGCGGGCCTTGATCCGTCTGCTCTCCGCCCGATCCGCACAGCTGTTGATACCGGCAACGCTCGGCAACGAGATCCGGCTGCCTCGTCGGACCGCCGAGCGATACATCGGGCTCCTGGAAGAGGTATTCCTGATCAAGCGGATCCCGGCGTGGTCTCGGAATGTAAGTACGCGGGCCACCGGGACACCCAAGGTTGCCCTGGTCGATTCTGGGATTGCGGCGAACCTCCTCGGCGTGGACGCCCGGCAGCTGCTGCGGCCGGGAAGCACCTTCGGGTCCCTGCTCGAGGGCTTCGTGCTGATGGAACTGGCGCGTCAACTCGGTTGGAGCCGGCAGCGAGCGGAGCTGTACCACTATCGAACTCGCGACCAGGTCGAGGTAGACGCGGTGATCGAGAACCGCTCCGGCCAGGTGATCGGTATCGAGGTCAAAGCCGCCTCGACCGTTCGCAGCGAGGACTTCCGAGGCCTTCGTCATCTCGCGGCACGGCTGGGCGACGACCTGGCCATCGGGATCGTCCTGTACACCGGTGAACGGACCCTCCCCTTCGGCCCCCGACTTCGAGCCATGCCGATCAGCGCCCTCTGGGAGCTGGGCGCGTGAGTGTGATCCGCTGACCCGGGCGCGGGCCGAAAGGCCCCAGGCCCCTGCGGTTCCGGGCGCCTAGCGTGGGCTCCAGGGATGGGTTCGATGCGGGTTGCCGGAATGATCGTCGTCCTGGTCCTCGGCTCGGTGATGGCATGCGGGTCGCCGTCCACGACTCCCGTCCCCGTCCCCGGCTCCTCGTCGCGCTCGTCGCCCTCGGCGTCGCCGGTGGCGGCCGCTGTCGTCGAGGCGACCGTGGACGACGCGGGCGCCGTCACCATGCCGCGGTCCCTGGCCCCGGGCGGGTACGTGTTCCGGGTGACCTCGGCGGGGCGCACGACGGTGACGGTGCTCGAGCTGCAGGCCGGCTACACCACGCAGCAACTGGTGGCCGACCTGAGCCCGCAGACCTCCGAGGAGCGCAGCGCCGCCGCGGCCGCCCGGATCGACACGATGACCCGGTCCCTGGGCGGCGCGGACTCTGCGCCGCGCTCGCCGGCGCAGTTCGCGATCAGGCTCGACCCCGGCACGTACTGGTTCGCCGCCGTTCCCTCCAGAACAGGCGAGATCGCTTCCAGTACCGGCGACGTCGGCCAGGACGACGCGATCCCGGCCGGCGCGCTGGTGGCGGTGACGGTGTCCGGGACGCCGAGGGCCACCACCATGCCGACGCCGGACGCCACCGCGCTCGCCAGTGACGACAGGTCGTGGGCCCTCCCCGCGGTGCTGCCGGCGCGGGGCACATTGCTGCTGCGCAACCCTGGGGCCAACAGCCACGCGCTTCTGCTCGACCCGGTCCCCGACGGGCTCACGGCCCAGGAGTGGCTGGAGGCGACCCGGATCGGGCGCGGCGTGGAGGGCGGTGCTGTCGGCACGGCCCGTCTGAGCGCCGGTGCCGAGATGCTCTGGATCTACGATCTCCCCCGCGGTGACTACGTGGCCATGGACACCTCGATCGGCGAGAACGGCTACCCCCAGCCGTACGGCGCCCGGGCGGTGATCGTCACCCTCAGGTGAGGCTCCCAGGGTCGGGGCTGTGCCGCGAGACCCGCACCAGGTCGCGGGCCAGGCCGATCTCCAGCGCCGGGGTCGTGGATACCGAGTTGCGCTGGCGACCACGGCATGGAAAGTTGAGCGCTAAACAACATAGTTGTCCGGCGGTGATCGTTGCGCGGCAGTGCGACCCTGCCCACCAGCACTCGGAACGAAACCCCGCTTCGGAAGGAGCGCTCATGGCCGACCTCAAGATCGCCATCATCCTCGGTAGCACCCGACCAGGCCGTAACGGCAAGGCCGTCGCCGACTGGGTCCACAGCCGGGCCGCCCAGCGCACCGAGGCCGACTACCAGCTGATCGACCTGCTCGACCACCCGCTGCCGTTCCTCGACGAAGCGATGCCGCCGGCGATGGGGCAGTACGCGGGGGCGCACACCAAAGCGTGGGCGTCAACGATCGCGCCCTTCGACGGGTTCGTGTTCGTCACCCCCGAGTACAACCACTCCACCTCGAGTGCGCTCAAGAACGCCATCGACTACCTCTACCGGGAATGGAACAACAAGGCCGCCGCGTTCGTCGGCTACGGCTCGCTCGGAGCGGCGCGGGCTATCGAGCACCTGCGAGCCATCTCCGCCGAGCTCCAGATCGCCGACGTGCGTCAGCAGCTGAGCTTCTCCCTGTACACCGACTTCGAGGACTTCTCCGCCTTCAAGCCGGGCCCCCAGTTCGAGCCGGCCGCGGTGACGATGTTCGATCAGCTCGAGAGCTGGTCGAGGGCACTGAAGACCGTCCGTAGCTGACACCCGGCAGGAGCTCAGGGTTGCTCGCCTTCTGAGCCGGGCGACCGAGACGTGACATAGCGGGTGCCCAGCGCGGTGGCCATCCTGCGGTGCGTGGGGCCGGTGCCGATCAGTACCGAGGCGGCCAGGGCGGCGTCGTGACGGCGGGCGAAGGCCAGCGGCAGGCCGGGCAGCGGTGGCCGGCACCAGCAC
>JBAPWU010000336.1:0-1701 GCA_049283855.1 Kineosporiaceae bacterium | reverse complement strand
GCTCCTTGCTCATCGACTCGGGCATGGTCAGCACCACGCGGTACCCGCGGGCGGCGCCGACCATCGCCAGGGCGATCCCGGTGTTGCCCGAGGTGGCCTCGACGATCGTGCCGCCCTGCTTCAGCTCCCCGGTCGCCTCGGCGGCCTCGATCATCGAGACGCCGATCCGGTCCTTGACGCTGTTGGCCGGGTTGTAGAACTCCAGCTTGGCCACCACGGTGGCGGCGGCGCCGTCCATGATCCGGTTCAGGCGCACCAGAGGGGTGCGGCCCACCAACTGCGTCACATCGTCATAGATCTGCATGGGGTGCAGCTCACCGCCTCGTCAGTCGCTCCGGGTGCCCGCGCACGGATCGGGCCATCGCAGGCGGCAACCTATCGCGACGCCGCGTTGTTCCGTCGCCGCGGAACCCGCGCTGCGGTCAGGCGGGCAACCGGCAGGAGGCCGGGTCCACCACGAGCCCGAGCGAGTCCGGGTCGTCGATCTCGCCCTTGGCCAACCCGGTGGAGGCCGCCCAGCTGACCGATCCGCCGGTCGGGTCGAGGTGCTGGTACATGCGCACCGAGCCGTCCCGCACGCTGGTGGCGTAGAGCGCCCCGGCGCCGGCGGAGCGGATGTCGTAGAACTTCCTCAGGCCAGGCTGCAGGCCAGCGGGTCGACGGCGATGCCGAAGGAGTCGGGCCGGGCGGTCAGCTTCTCCACGCCGTTGGTCGCGGCCCAGCCGTTCGCCCCGCCGACCGGGTCGCCGTGGCGGTAGACGAACACCTTGCCGCTGCCGCCCTGGGTGGCGTAGAGCACGCCCGCTCCGGCGGGGAGCACGTCGTAGAAGCGCCACCCGGAGCCGACCACCTTGCGCGCCTGCCAGGTGACCGCTCCGGCCGCCGGGTCGCTGTGCCGGTACCAGTACAGGACCGACTGGTACTGCCGGTACACGGTGCCGTCACCGTTCGGGATGATGATCTCGTTGCCGGTCCAGCCCGAGCCGATGGTCCAGCCGCCGGAGTTGGCCCAGGAGATGGTGCCGGTGAGCCGGCCGAGGTGCCGGTACAGCACGAGCTGGCCGTTGGACCGCACGATGTAGAAGCGGCCGTCGCCGCCCAGGGCAATGTTGATCACCTTGCTGCGCGGGATGAACCCCCGGCCGATCACGGCCCCGCTGCCGGTGGCCCAGCCCGAGGTCTCGGTGTTGTACCGGTACCACTTCAGGTCCCCGGTCCAGGTCAGCGCGTAGAGCACCCCGTCACCGCCGGAGCCCACCCAGGCGAAGGAGGATCCGGTCCAGCCGGTTCCGACCTGCCCGAGATCGCTCATCGTGTTCGCGCCGCCGAGGGGGTCGCTGTCGTTGAGCCGGTACAGGCCCCCGCTGTTGATCCGGGTGAAGCCCTCGGCCGCTCGGCAGGTCACGTTCGCCATCGCCTGGGCGGTCACGGCATAGGTGCGCGGTGCGGTCCGGCTGGCATAGCCGCCCACCGGAGGCGGAGGGGTAACCGCGGCACCGGCGGCTGCCGGAGCGGACAGGGCCAGACCGGCGGTCAACGCCGCCGCGACGAGCACGCGCACCCCGCGGCGTGCGGTCCGGTGAGACATGGTGTTCCCCTCGCTGGCGAAGTGCCGTAGTGAACGTTCAGTGATGATCTGATCGCTGAGCGTACACATCTGGCTGCTCCGGTGGGGTGAAGCGCGCCGCACCGGCTCCCGGC
>JBAPWU010000335.1:0-8353 GCA_049283855.1 Kineosporiaceae bacterium | reverse complement strand
GGCGGGAACGCCGTCCGGGTCCGGCTCGGGCACCGGTGCGGTGACCCCGGCCGTGCGGCGGACCGCGATCGCCACGAACCCGGTCGCGGTGGCCCGGCTCGACGAGGCGCTGCGGCACCTGGCCCAGGACGCCGGCCAGGGCCTGCCCGAGACCGCCCGGCTGACGGTCGAATCGGTGGTGCAGGCGACCAGGCCCGGGCTGCCGGACGCGCTGGACGAGGCCGCGGGGCGCACCGACCTGCACATGGACCCGCCGCGCTGGTGGCGGGTGCTCGGCGGCCTGCAGTGGGGGGCCTCGGCGGGCCTGGTCGTCGGACTGCTCTGGCTGCTGATGCTGTGGGTGCTGGTGTGGTTCCAGTTCCCCCAGCCGCCGACGCCGTCCTGGCGCGACGTCCCGCTGCCGAGCCTGCTGGCCGTCGGTGGCGCGGTGGTCGGACTGGTGATCGCCGTCCTCGGGCGCCGGCTCACCTCCCTGGGGGCCCGGCGCCGAGGCCGCAGGGCGCGAGAGTCGCTGGCCGAGCACGTGGCGGTGGTGATCGAGGATCACGTGGTCGGCCCGGTGGACGCCGAACTCGCCCGGTTGAGCGAACTGCGTCGCGCGCTCGAGCGACTGTGAGCCCACGGGAGGAGTACGTGCCCGGGCACGGCGACGAGCGCTACGCCGTCCGCCACTACGACCTGACCCTGGGCTACAAGGTGGCCACCAACCACCTGTCCGGGACGGCGGTCCTGACCGCCGAGGCCCTGACGGCGCTGCGCGAGATCGAGCTGGACCTGTGCGGCCTGCACGTCTCCCGGCTGCGCGTGGACGGACGCACCCCCGACCGGTACAGCCATCGCGGCGGCCGCCTGGCCGTGCGGTTCCCGGCGACGATCCCGGCCGGCACCCGCTTCACCGTGCAGGTCGGCTATGCCGGCAAGCCGCGACCCGCTCCGGGGGTGCACGGCGGCGCAGGGTGGGAGGAGCTCACCGACGGGGTCCTGGTCGGCTCCCAGCCCTACGGAGCGCCGTCGTGGTTCCCCTGCAACGACCGGCCGAGCGACAAGGCCTCCTACCGGTTCAGCCTGACCACGGCGAGCGGCTATCACGTGGCCGGCAACGGGACCCTCACGGCGCGCAGCAGCAGGGGCGGCCAGACCACCTGGGTCTATGACCAGGTCGAGCCGATGGCGGCCTACCTGGCCAGCGTGCAGATCGGCCGGTACACGGTCACCCCGGTGACCCGGGGCCGCGACGGCGTGCTGGTGGAGATCGTGCATCCGCCGCGGCTGAAGGTGGGCTCGGGTACGGCGTTCGCGCGGCAGGGCGCGATGGTGTCCACCTTCGCGGACCTGTTCGGGCCCTACCCCTTCGGCAGCTACCGGGCGGTGATCACCGACGACCCGCTGGAGATCCCGCTGGAGGCGCAGGGCCTGGCCAGCTTCGGCGCCAACCACGTCGAAGCGGGCTGGGAGAACGAGCGCCTGGTGGCGCACGAGCTGGCCCACCAGTGGTTCGGCAACAGCCTGACCGTCGCGCACTGGAGCGACATCTGGCTGCACGAGGGGTTCGCCTGCTACAGCGAGTGGCTGTGGTCACAGGCCTCCGGCGGGCCGAGTGCGGACAAGCACGCCCGCCTGCACCATGCCCGCCTGGCCAAGCTGCCGCAGGACATCGTGGTCGGCGACCCGGGAGCACGGCTGATGTTCGACGACCGGGTCTACAAGCGGGGCGCGCTGACCCTGCACGCGCTGCGCGCGCTGACCGGCGACACGGCCTTCTTCGCCCTGCTCAGGGCGTGGACGGCGGATCACGCCTACGGCCTGATCGACACCGGGTCCTTCCTCGCCCACGCGCAGACCTTCACCGACTCACCGGTGCGGGATCGGCTGGAGAAGTGGCTCTTCGCCCGCAAGCTCCCCGCCCTGCCCACCTGATCCCCACAAGATCACCGCGAGAGGGCCGTCTCCACCCAACGCATGGGTACAGACCGCCCTGTCGGCTCGATCAGGTTCCGCCGTGAGCGCGGTGCGGATGCGATCAGGGCGACCGCGGCCTGGTAGCCGGCACCGACATCGACGTCGTCCAGCCAGACCGGGTCACGAGGCAGCACCCGCTCGTCGTCGCAGGCGAGGAGGGCTGCGGGCTCTGCCGGGGCGCTCACCCGCAGCCGGCGCGGGTCCAGGCGCAGGCCGAGGCCCAGGGCCTTGAGCGTGGCCTCCTTGCGCACCCAGATGGTCGTCCGCTCCCCAGGCGTCGACGCCGTTTCCCCGGAATGCAGCGCGACGCCGTCGAATCCGGCGAAATCCGCGGCTCCGGCTGCCTCGACGTCCACCCCGACCGGCCCGGCATCACTGATCGCCACCACGACCAGTCCGGGGGCCCGGCTCAGGCCGGCCCAGAGCCCGTCCGGAACCACCACGGCTCCGTGGTCGTCACCGCCACAGTGCGGGCAGGCATGCGCGACAGCCACGGCCGCTCCCTCAGCAGCGTCGAGCCCCGGCCAACCGGCCAGCTCGCGACGCAGCACACCATGCGCGAACGCCCGCCCACTCGCACCGACCTCACCCGCCGGCGCGGCGACCGCGCGGATCAGCAGCGGGTTCAGCAGCCGCGCAACCGTCCGGCCAGCCAGGTCGAGACCTGGTCCAGCGCAACCCGTTCCTGCATCATCGAGTCGCGCTCCCTGATGGTCACCGCCTGGTCCTCGAGGGTGTCGAAGTCGACGGTGATGCAGAACGGGGTGCCGATCTCGTCCTGACGGCGGTAGCGCCGTCCGATCGCCTGGGCGTCGTCGAAGTCGACGTTCCAGCTCTGCCGGAGTTCCGCGGCCAGGTCGCGCGCCTTGGGCGAGAGCGCCTCGTTGCGCGAGAGCGGAAGGACCGCGGCCTTGACCGGCGCCAGCCGGTGGTCCAGGCGCAGCACGATCCGCTTGTCCACCCCGCCCTTGGTGTTGGGCGCCTCGTCCTCGTCGTAGGCCTCGATCAGGAAGGCCATCAGGGACCGGGTCACGCCCGCCGCGGGCTCGATCACGTAGGGGATCCAGCGCTCGCCCTTGGCCTGGTCGAAGTAGGACAGGTCGACGCCGGAGACCTCGCTGTGCGTCCTCAGGTCGTAGTCCGTGCGGTTGGCGATGCCCTCCAGCTCACCCCACTGCGACCCGGCGAACCCGAAGCTGTACTCGATGTCGACGGTGCGCTTGGAGTAGTGGGACAGCTTCTCCTTCGGGTGCTCGAACAGCCGCAGGTGCTCGGGGTCGATCCCGAGGCCGGTGTACCAGCGCATCCGCTCGGCGATCCAGTACTCGTGCCACTGCTCGTCGGTGCCGGGCTCGACGAAGAACTCCATCTCCATCTGCTCGAACTCGCGGGTGCGGAAGATGAAGTTGCCCGGGGTGATCTCGTTGCGGAACGACTTGCCGATCTGGCCGATCCCGAACGGGGGCCTGCGCCGGGCGCTCTGCTCGACGTTCTTGTAGTTGACGAAGATCCCCTGGGCGGTCTCCGGACGCAGGTAGTGCAGGCCCGATTCGTCCTCGGTCGGGCCGAGGTAGGTCTTCAGCAGCCCGTTGAACAGCTTCGGTTCGGTCCAGGCGCCCCGGGTGCCGCAGTTGGGGCAGGGGATCTCGGCGAGTGAGGTCGCCGGGCGGCCCTTGCGCTCGGCGTACTCCTCCTCGATGTGGTCGGCCCGGTAGCGGCGGTGGCAGGACTGGCACTCCACCAGCGGGTCCACGAAGGCCTCGACGTGGCCCGAGGCCACCCACACCTGACGGGGCAGGATGATCGAGGAATCGAGGCCGACGATGTCGTCGCGGCCGGTCACCATCGACCGCCACCACTGGCGCTTGACGTTGTCCTTCAGCTCCACGCCCAGCGGCCCGTAGTCCCAGGCGGATCGGGTGCCGCCGTAGATCTCCCCACAGGGGTAGACGAATCCCCGGCGCTTGGCCAGGTTCACGACGGCGTCGAGGCGGGCTTCGGAGGTCGGCTTGGCGGCCACGGAAGGAGCTCCATCCGGCTGGGTGTCGGTGGGTCGGGACGGGGGTGGTGCGAGGCAGGGACGATCAGCGCCCCAGGCTACCGTCGTCGGCCGACCGGTCCGACTCCGCGGTGGCCAGCCCGGCATCGGGCGTCCAGGTGATCAGTTCCTCGTAGGCGCTCGGCTCGTCGATCGCCCGGTACATCAGCGGGACGGCGTGCAGCTTGACCTCGTGCGCGGACAGGGCCCGGCGGTAGTCGCCGACGCTGCGCCAGGTCGTGGTCAGGGTCCACCGCTGCGGGTCGTCGACCGCTCGCCCCAGGTGACCCCCGGTGCAGCCCGGCCGCGCGGCGAGGGCCTCCAGCGCCGTCCGGCCCAGGTCGTGGAAGGACGCCGCCTCGCCCAGCGGCACGACGTAGCGGGTGAGCACGAGCACGCGGTCACCGTACCGGTCCGGTGAGGGTTGACACCCGGCGCGCCTCAGTTGAGAATGATTCTCATGTCGAGGGTGCGGCGGGGCCGAACGGCGCTGGGGGTCGCCGCGGCCCTGGCCCTGGCCGGCTGCGGATCAGGACCCGGAACGTCCTCCACCGGCGCCGCCGGGAGGCTCTCGGTGGTGGCGAGCTTCTACCCCCTGCAGTACGTCACCGGGCGCATCCTGGGCGATCGGGGAAGCGTGGCGAACCTGACCCCGCCCGGCGCGGAGCCGCACGACCTCGAGCTCAGCCCCAAGGACGTCGCCGCCCTCTCCGACGCCCGGCTGGTGGTCTATCTCGCGGGCTTCCAGCCCTCCGTCGACTCCGCCGTGCAGGCCGAGGCCAGGGGTGCGGCGCTGAACGTGGCCGACTCCGCCCGGCTGACCCTGCAGGGCAGTGACGGGCGCGGGGCCCTCGGGCACGACCCGCACTTCTGGCTCGACCCGACCCGCCTGGCCGACGTGGCGGACGCCGTCGCCGCCCGGCTCGTCGCTCTCGACCCCGGCGGCGCGGCCCTCTTCACCGCCAACGCCGCAGCGCTGCGCACGGACCTGGCCGCGCTGGATGCCGAGCTGAAGGCCGGGCTCGCCTCCTGCGCCATCAGGAGCCTGGTCACCAGCCACGAGGCCTTCGCCTACCTCGCCGAGCGCTACGGCCTGATCCAGGTCGGCATC
Organism: Kineosporiaceae bacterium; assembly: GCA_049283855.1. Lineage (GTDB taxonomy): Bacteria > Actinomycetota > Actinomycetes > Actinomycetales > Kineosporiaceae > JADJPO01. The sequence continues at coordinate 3,245 of JBAPWU010000335.1, read as the reverse complement.
GCCGGCCTGTCCCCGGAGGCCGAACCCGACGCCGGAACGCTCGCCACGGTCACCGACTTCGTGCGGGCGAACAAGGTCACCACGATCTACTACGAGACGCTGGTCAGCCCGGACGTCGCCCGGACCGTCGCCCGCAGCACCGGAGCGAGCACCGCCGTCCTCGATCCGATCGAGGGGCTCGGTGCCGCCTCTGCGGGGTCGGACTACCGCGGCGTGATGAGGTCCAACCTGGCGACCCTGCGCGTGGGCCAGCAGTGCAGGTAGACCCGATCGGGAACGACCCGGTGATCGAGCTGCGGGGCGCCGCCATCGGATACGGCGAGCGCCCGGTGGTGCGTGAGGCGAACCTGCGGGTCGACCGCGGCGAGGTGGTCGCGCTGGTCGGGCCCAACGGCTCCGGCAAGACCACCGTCGTGCGCGGCATCCTCGGGCTGGCCCCGATCATGGCCGGTGAGGTGCGCCTGTTCGGTACGCCCGCGGCGGACTTCGGCGAGCGGTGGCGGATCGGCTACGTGCCGCAGCGGCACACCGTGGTGGGCGCCGTCCCCTCGACGGTGGCCGAGGTGGTCGGCTCGGGGCGGCTGCCCCGCAAGCGACTGTTCAGCCGCACCTCCGCCGCCGACCGGACGGCCGTCGCCGAGGCGATCGACCTGGTCGGCCTGGCGGAACGGCGCACGGCCCCGGTCTCGACCCTGTCCGGTGGCCAGCAGCGGCGGGTCCTGATCGCCCGGGCGCTCGCCTCCGAGCCCGAGGTGCTGATCATGGACGAGCCGACCGCGGGGGTGGACGCCGAGAACCAGGCGCGGCTGGGCCGCACCCTGGACCGGCTGGTCACCCACGGGCTGACCCTGCTCGTGGTCACCCACGACATCGCCCCGCTGCGGTCGGTGCTGACCCGGGCCGTGGTCATGCAGGACGGCCGGGTCATCGGCGACCTGCCCGCCGCCGCCGCGTTCGGGATCGACCTGGGCGCGGGACCGGATGCGCATCACCCCGTCGCCGCACCCGGCTGGCTCGGCGGACTGGGACTGCGAGGCTGACCATGGACCTGCTCCAGTACGACTTCATGCAGCGGGCGCTGATCGCCTCGCTGCTGGTCGGCCTGACCGCGCCGATGGTCGGCATCTATCTCGTGCAACGGCGCCTGGCCCTGATCGGTGACGGGATCGGGCACGTCGCGCTGACCGGCGTCGCGCTCGGCTTCCTCACCGGCACCGCCCCGGTCGGTGCCGCGCTGGTCTGCGCGGTGCTCGGCGCCGGCGCGATCGAACTCATCCGCGCCCGGGGACGGGCCAGCGCCGACGTCGCACTGGCGGTGATGTTCTACGGGGGGATCGCCGGCGGCGTGGTGCTGATCGGGCTGTCCCCGCAGGGAACCCCGGCGAGTCTCAGCTCCTACCTGTTCGGCGCGATCACCACCACCACCCCCTCCGACCTGGCGGTCTTCGCCGGGCTCTCCGCGGTGGTGATGCTGGTCGCGGTGGGGCTGGCCCCGCGCCTGTTCGCGGTCAGCAACGACGAGGAGTACGCCCGGGCCAGCGGCATGAACGTGCTCGGTCTCAATCTGCTCCTGGCCACCCTCACCGCCGCCACCGTGGTGATCTCGATGCGGGTGGTCGGTCTGCTGCTGATCAGCGCCCTGATGATCCTGCCGAACGCGGTCGCGCAGGTGGTGGCGACGAGCTTCCGGGGCAGCCTGCTGACCGCGCTGGGCGTCGGGGTGACCGTCAGCGTCGCCGGGACCACGTCGTCCTACTACCTGGACACCCCCTCGGGGGGGACCATCGTTCTGCTCGCGATCGTGGTGTTCGCCCTGGCGTCAGCGCTGGCCGCGGCGCGGCGCGCCCTGCATGCCTCCCGCGCGCACGAGGGCGACGAGCATCGTCACGAGCACGGCCCGGGCTGCGGGCACCCGGCGATCGACCACGGCGATCACGTCGACTACGAGCACGACGGCCACCGGCACGCCGCCCATGGAGCGCACTATGACGACCACTAGGCGGTTGCAGACCCGCCAGCGCTCGGCGGTGTGGGCGGCGCTCGAGGAGGTCGCCGACTTCCAGAGCGCCCAGCAGCTGCACGCCCGGTTGCGCCAGGGCGGGGACGGCGTGGGCCTGGCCACGGTGTACCGCACGCTGCAGTCCCTCGCCGAGGACGGGTCGGTCGACGTGCTGCGCACGGCGGACGGCGAGGCGATGTACCGGCGGTGCAGCACCGGGCACCACCATCACCTGACCTGCCGGCGCTGCCGGCGGACGGTCGAGGTGGATTCGGTCGCGGTGGAGCGCTGGGCACGCACGACGGCCGAGGAGAACGGCTTCGCCGACGTCGAGCACGTGGTCGAGGTGTTCGGCACCTGCCGGGAGTGCGCCGACCGCTAGGACGGCCCCGGGTCCTCGGGAGCGGCGTCCTCGGGAGCGGCGTCCACCGCGCCACCGTAGCGGCGGTCCCGGGCGGCGTACTCCTGCACGGCCGCCCACAGGGTGCGCCGGTCGACGTCCGGCCAGAGCACGTCCATGAAGACCAGCTCGGCATAGGCCGCCTGCCAGAGCATGAAGTTCGAGGTGCGCTGCTCCCCCGAGGTGCGCAGGAACATGTCGACGTCCGGCAGGTCGGGCTCGTCCAGGAAGCGGGCCACGGTGCGCTCGTCGACACGGGTGGGGTCCAGCCGCCCGGCCACTGCCTCCACGGCGATCGCGCGGGCGGCGTCGGCGATCTCGGCGCGGCCCCCGTAGTTGACGCACATGGTCAGGGTGAGCACGTCGTTGTGCCGGGTCAGCGCCTCGGCGGTCTCCAGCTCGGCGATCACGCTGCGCCACAGCCGCGGCCGCCGGCCGGCCCAGCGCACCCGCACCCCCCAGGCGTGCATGGTGTCCCTGCGGCGCCGGATCACGTCCCGGTTGAAGGCCATCAGGAACCGGACCTCTTCGGGGGAACGGCGCCAGTTCTCGGTGGAGAAGGCATACGCCGAGATATGCTTCACGCCGATCTCGATCGCCCCGGCGACGACGTCGAGCAGCGCCGCCTCGCCCATCTCGTGCCCCTTGGTCCGGGGTAGGCCGCGGGCGTTGGCCCAGCGGCCGTTGCCGTCCATCACCACGGCCACGTGCCGGGGCACGAACCGGGCCGGGATCGCCGGTGGGCACGCCCCGGAGGGGTGTGCCGGTGGGGGGATCGGGGCCGGGTGGGCGGCCGCGGAAGGCTGGGCGCGACGTCTCACGACACCCAGCGTTCCACGGACCGCC
>JBAPWU010000334.1:0-5482 GCA_049283855.1 Kineosporiaceae bacterium | reverse complement strand
CGCACCGGTGCCGGGGCTCCCCGGAAGTCCGACGGGTACATCTTCACCGCCCGGGCCCGCCACGCGGCAACCAGCTTCTCCGACACGTCGGCGAACAAGTCCGCCGGCAGCCCCAGCGTCCGGACCGCCTGCAGCTTGCGGATCTCGGTCAGGATCGCGTCCAGGCTGACCGCGTCCGGGTCGGCCTTCAACTTGGCCAGCAGCCCCGCCCCCGGGCCGTGCGCGTCATTCTGGCCCTCCACCAGCCGCGCCAGATTCGCTTGCGCCGAGCCGAGCCGGTCCACCGTCCGGGAGCACAGCCAAGCGTCGAACTGGGCGCTGGCCGAAGCGACGATCCGCTCCACCCGGCCCGGTGATTCGATCCGCTCCGCCCGACAGTGCGCCAGCAACGCCTCGACCAGGCGGTCCTCGACCAGCTCAACCCCGCACACCTCCCGGGCCAGCCACGCCGTCAGCAGTTGCTCATCCGCCCGGGTTGCCTCGCGGAACCCGAATGAGTCCCGGATCTGGGCACGGTGGTACTTGATCGCTCGGGCGGACCAGGAGTACTTCACGAACAGGGCCGGGTCGACCTTCACCAGGCCGGCCACGTACTCCACCGCGACAGCCGGGATCTCCTCCGGATAGGCGGGGAAGCGGCCCTCCAGCTCGAAGAACTTCAGCACCAGAGCGAAGCCCAGCCTGGTCGCGCCGCTCTTGTTGCCCAGCAGCCGCCAGTCACCTTCGACCAGCGTCCATGCCCCAACCAACTCCTCCGGCGACCACTCCCGACGCACCCAGCCTCCCCAGCCAGCCGCCCAAGACCAAGGTGCAGTCAACCGGCCAGAGCGGGGCGAACTACCCAGAGAGATCCAATCGCAACATCCCCGCCTACTTTGCCCCTGGGGTCACCGCTAGGAGTCCTGGGCCCACAAGCGGGGGCTGGGCAGGTGCGCGACTCCGAACAGGGTCCGCAGCACGATGGTGCGGGTGTCCTTGTGCCGGTAGGACCGCCCGCACCGGGGACAGTCGGCGTGAGCGGCCAGGGCGGTCCGTGCCTGGGCGTCGACCAGGTGGTGCTGCAGGACCGACAGCACCTGGTGGGCCTCGGTCAGGCGCAGGCCCGCGGTGGCAGGGGTGAGGTCCTCGCGTTCGATCACGCTCCCCTGGTGGACGAGCGGGGTGGTGCCGTCCTGGGCGTCGACGACGATCTGAACCGTGATCTTCACGAGGTCCCCTCTGCGGGTCCGGTGGGCAGGGATGCCAGGGCCCGGTTGAGTCCGGCGCGGTCGAAGTCGTCGATGCGTGCCCAGCGCACCAGCGTTGCCATCTCCTGGCGGTGCTGGCCGACCAGTTCGCCGACGACGGCGTCGGCGGGCGCGTCCATCAGCGGGGCCAGGAGTTCGGCCAGCCGTGCGGTGACCACTGGGACGGGGTGCTGCTGGCGCAGGGCCAGGAACGCCCAGGCGCCGTCGCAGTCCTCCGGGGGTGCGGTGCGGGCGCCGCCGGTGCAGACCGGGTAGCAGCGTCCCGGCACCACGGCGGCGGTCTGCTCAAGGCGGATGTCGTGGCGCCAGGCGTCGTAGAAGTCGTACTCGTAGACGAGCCGTTCCCCTTGCCGCAGGCCGAACCCGGCCAGGGTTACCGTGCGGGCATCGCGGTGCCACCCGGCCCCGTCGCGGGGCAGGGCGTACTCGACCCCGTGGACGATGAAGCGGTGCAGGTGCTCGTCGCTCCACCCGAACGACGTCTGCAGCACGGCGTGCAGGTCGGCGAGGGTGGCGGTCTCGGCGACCAGCAACCGGCGCCAGATCAGTGGGCTGATCCCGGCCAGCACCACCCGCAGCTGATACACCTGTCCCGCTGCTGCCACGGTGTCGGACACCCGATCATCGTGGTCCTCTGCCACCGCGGCCTGCGGCGATTCGCCCCGATTGGCGCCGGGACGGTCAGTGCCGGGGCGGGGGTGACGTCCAGGAGTTCGGTGACTTCGGTGACGGCGTCGGCGCCGGGCCTGATGTACCGCATCACGGTGCGGGTTGCGGTGACGGGTCTTGGCCATGATCAGCTGGGGGCTGGTGTTCTTCTCGTCGAGAGTTGTCGCCGTGGAGTGACGCAGCTGGTGCAGATCCCAGCCAGGTGGGTGCCGGCCGGCGTCCAGCCGCTCCTGCAGATCAGTACGCGGGCCCTGAACAACGACCTGGCCGCCGACTTCCACCTCTGGTACCCCGGCTTCACCAGCTCAGCCGAGCCCGCTGCCGAGGCGGCGTAGCCCTCCCACGGTTTTCCCCGGTCTCCGGATTCCCGGGCCGACACGATGGGAGTCAGTTGCGCAGCTGCCACCAGAAGTCCTGCATGGTCCTGCTGAAGCCCTTGGCGGACCAATAGTCCACGGCTTCGTCCGTCATGGTGCGCTTCCCCTCGAGTGCGCGCTTGGTGTCCTCGACGGCCCAGCCTATGGAGGCCCCCGCGAGACCGCTGACCAGCGCCAGCGCACCCGCGCCACCACCCACGGCCACAGTGCCGGCCTTCACAGCCGCTGGAACTCCGATACTGATGCCCAGCTGCGCGCCACCACCGAGCAGGTCGGTCACGCCCGCCCCTGTCTTACCCGTTGCCACTTCGTCAATGCCAGTGCCGACCTGGTAGCCCGCTACCCCAGCTCCAGCCACCGCAGCCGCGTTTCCGAGGAAACCCAATACCTTGCCGGCTCCGCTCTTCAGCGACCCGAGCACGGACTGCGGCTGCTCGGCCTTCATCGAGTTCCACATCGCCTTCGCAGTCTGCAGGTCGAAGGACGGGCCCGGATTCGGTGTTGCGGGCGCGGCCGTGCTCGCCGGCTCGAGTGCGAACTCCTGGGCAAGCGACGCGAACGCTTGCTCGGTCTCCGACGCGGCGCCGAGGCTCGGTCCCAGGCTGGGGCTCGACGCGCCATTGACCGTGATACCCGTCTGCCCGAACGAGCTGTGAGCCGCCGTGATCGTTCCGCCGCCGAACTTCGCATCGCCGATCGCCTCGGCAGCCCCTGGTGTCAACGTCTGCGCGACGGACAGTGACTGCTCTTGAGGCATTGCCACGAGGTCGAGGTTGTGATGTCCCGCGATGGGGCTCCCCCCGATCTTCGTAACGACATTGGTGCCGTGCTGAACCGCCACCTCGGCGTAGATGCGCTCGATTCCCTTGAAGGCCGCTCCCCCCAGGCCCTTGACCTCGTCCACCAGGTTGGTCATGGATTGATGGGCAGCCGTCCCGAAGGGTGATGCGTGCGCCGACGTGAATTGCGGCGGCCCGCCCTTCGGCATGTCCGCCGCAGAGAACCCGCCGGTGTCACGGAGGAACTTGAAGAGATCCTCAACAGCGTTCTCCCCGGTGGGGTCACGAAAGCGCGTCGGCGACGCCCGGCAGTACTGGTACGGATCGGTCCCGTCGACGAGGCCTGCCGGGTCGGGTGAGATCCACCGGGCCAGCCACGAGGCGTAGAACCTCAGGCCGTGCCGACTGAGGCCGGACTCCTCGTCGCGTTCCTTGCCGGTGTACCGGTATCGCTTGGGGGTCTCCACCTGGTTTCGGACGGCCTGGTAGGCGGAGCTGCCGTACGGCGTGAACTCCTCGTAGGTGATGAGCTGGGCGGCGCCGTCGAGCTCGTGGGTCGCCGATCCCAGGTGATTGCTGACCTGGAAGCGATCGAGCCGCTGGGGGACGCCTGGTTCCTGACCGCTGACCCGGTTCTCCAGCAACGCGATGCGCTGCTTGTCGTCCGCCAGTATCAAGGTCTCGCGCACGAGTCCGCTCGGATCACCCCTCCGGTGGATCTCGGCTCCCCCGAGGTAGATGCGCTCGTCCTTCGTCGTACCCGCCGCGGATTGCGTGATCTTCCGGACCCGTTCTCCCCCGGCCCCGTACACGTACCACGTGCGCTCCCCCTGGCGCTGCAGGCCGTCGGCGTCGGTGGCATCGATCGCCTGTCGCCGGGTCATGCGCAGGTGGTCCCGGAAGTCCCACTGCATGGCCTGCAGCTGCGGCATCCGCAGCATGTTCCCGTGGGCGTCGTAACCGTCCCCGCCGGAGCTGTACGTCTCGACCGAGTTCCCCACCGCGGTCGAGGTCAGGCGATTGCTCACCGCGCCCGGTTCGAGCTGGCGGCGTTCGGCGTAGGTGTAGTCGCGGGTCCAGCCGGGGTTGGCGGGGTCGCTCCCGCGGTGCTGCATCGACAGGATGTTCCCGGCGGCGTCGTAGACGTACCGCTCGAGGTAGCGGCCCATGGCCTGCCCGTCACCGGGATGCAGGAGCCCGACGCGGCCGGCGTCGTTGTAGGAGGCCGGAACGGGTGCCCCGTTCTGGCCGAGGTGCTCGCGGCCGGTCGCCTCGATCAGTCGGTACACCGCGTCGTAGAGATAGTCGTTCGTGGGTGCGACCACGGTGTTGCGGAAGAACAGCGTCGGCTGCGCGTCGTCCCGGATGGTCGTGATGTTGCCGACCGGGTCATGGGCGTAGTTCAGGTCCTGGAGCGCCTCGGAACCGCGCCGCGTCGTCAGCCGCTCCAGCCGGAACGTGAAGCGGTCGTAGGCGTACTCCGTGAACGTGCCATTCCCGTAGGAGATCCGCTGCCTCTGCCCCTTCGCGTCGTGCACGAGGCCGGTCACGGCGTGGAGCGACGCCGTCGCCGGGTCGAGGAGCGCACCGGGTTCGGCGGCCTGCGCCAACCAGGCATCGACGGTGTCCAGCAGGCCCGCCTCGTCATAGGTGCGCTGCACGACGTTGACCTGGCTGCCCGGCTGGTCGCTGTGCGGGGCGATCTCCTGCACCGGGCGGTTGAGGGCGTCGTACCGGGTGCGCTGGCCGTAGGTGTCGGGAAGGAGCGCGACGACGCCCGACCAGTCGACGACCGTGTCGTAGACGGTCGCGACCTGCCGGGTGGAGTGCAGCAGGTTCCCCTTGAAGTCGTAGGCGTCGGTGCCGACCACGCCGGCCTGGTCACATGCCTCCACCACGCGCGTGCGCAGGTTGGCGGCCTCGGGAGCGGGCATCGACTCGCCGTACCTCGTGGTCTCAACCGTCACCTCCGCGTCCCCGGAGTCGCTGAGATAGGCGGCGACCGGACGGCGGAGGGCGTCGTACCCGATGCGGGTCCGGTGCCCGCGGCCGTCCCAGGCGTAGAGCGCCTTTCCTGCGACGTCGGCGAGTGTCCACCGCTCCCCGGCCTCCATGCTCGCCTGGCGGATCCGTCGCCCGCTGACGTCGTAGTCGTAGCGCATGACGAGCCGCCCGAGGGCGTCGACGACGTCCAGCTGGTTGCCCTCGATGTCCAGGACCGTCCGGGTCGTGAAGACCTGGTCGATCGGCGCCGCCCCCGGACCGGCGTTGCTGTAGGCGTGGCGGTTGTGCGCCACCGTCAGCACCGTGCGGCCGAGGGAATCGGTGTGGACGAGCGCCGGGGTGGCGGCGTGCACGGCAGCCGTCTCGGCGGCCCGGCGTTGCGCCGCGACGTCCCGCGGATCGGGCC
>JBAPWU010000333.1:0-4757 GCA_049283855.1 Kineosporiaceae bacterium | reverse complement strand
CCGTCGCGCGGCCGGTCGCTCGACCGGCCCGGCCGGTCGCCCGACCCGTGACCTGGCCTGCGACCCGGGCGGCGAAGCGGATCAGCTGTCGGCCGATGGCCCCGGACCCGTTCATAGGGGCGAATGGTAGGTCAAGGATGTAACGCCAGGGACATATGGAAGCGTTACCGTTCGGGCATGGCGGAGCTCTTCGAGGGGTACCGCGAGGGCTCCGCGTGGGACGAGATGCTCTCCGACGCCGAGCGCCCGCGGCCTCCCTACCGTGCCGTGCACGCCACCCTGCGCGCACTCCGGGGCTCCGACCTGGTGCATCGGGCCGACGCCCTGGCCCGCACCTTCCTCGACCAGGGCGTCACCTTCGACTACGCCGGCGAGGAGCGTCCCTTCCCGCTGGATGTCATCCCTCGGGTGATCTCCGCCGAGGAGTGGATCACCGTGGAAGCAGGCGTGGCGCAACGGGTGCGGGTGCTGGAGATGTTCCTGGCCGACGTGTACGGACCCCGTGAGGCGGTCCGGGCCAAGATCGTGCCGTGGCGGGTGATCGCCTCGGCGTCCGGGTTCCACCGGGTCGCCGCCGGCCTGAAGCCGGCCAACGGGGTACGGATCCACGTCGCCGGGATCGACCTGATCCGGGACGAGCAGGGCGGCTTCCGGGTGCTCGAGGACAACGTGCGGGTGCCCTCCGGGGTGAGCTACGTGATGTCGAACCGACGGGCGATGGCGACGGTGTTCCCGGAGTCCTTCGCCACCCACCGGATCCGCCCGGTCGACGAGTACCCGCATCAACTGCTGGCCGCGCTGCGGGCGGCGGCCCCGCGAGGCTCGAATGACCCGACGGTCGTCGTGCTCACGCCCGGCATCTACAACAGCGCCTACTTCGAGCACACCCTGCTGGCCCGCACCATGGGCGTCGAGCTGGTCGAGGGCCGCGATCTGTTCTGCTCCGGGGGCCGGGTCAAGATGCGTACCACCGACGGTGAGCGCCAGGTCGACGTGATCTACCGGCGGGTGGACGACGAGTTCCTCGACCCGGTGCAGTTCCGCGCCGACTCCCAGTTGGGCTGCCCGGGGCTGGTGAACGCGGCCCGGGCCGGGAACGTGACCATCGCCAACGCGATCGGCAACGGGGTCGCCGACGACAAGCTGGTCTACTCCTACATGCCGGAGCTGTGCCGGTTCTACCTCGGCGAGGACCCGATCCTGCCGAACGTGCAGACGTACCGGCTGGACGAGCCCGACCACCTGGCCGAGGTGGTCGACCGGCTCGACGAGCTGGTGGTCAAGCCGGTGGACGGCGCGGGCGGCAAGGGCCTGGTGATCGGCCCGGCGGCCTCGGCGGATCGGCTCCAGGAGGTCCGGGCGCAGATCCTGCACGACCCGCGGGGCTGGATCGCCCAGCCTGTGGTGCAACTGTCGACCGTGCCGACGCTGATCGAGGGGCGACTGCGGCCGCGGCACGTCGACCTGCGCCCCTTCGCGGTCAACGACGGGCGCGAGGTCTGGGTGCTGCCCGGTGGGCTGACCCGGGTCGCCCTGCCCGAGGGGCAGCTGGTGGTGAACTCCAGCCAGGGGGGCGGCTCGAAGGACACCTGGGTGCTCTCCGGGGCCCGCACCCAGGTGCCGGCGCGGAGGCTGCGCGCTCCGACCCGCTACCTGTCCTGGCCGCACCCCGACCTGGGGCCGGACGACGACGGCAACGGCCTGCACCAGCAGCAGGAGCAGCAGCAGCAGGAGCAGCAGGAGCAGCACCGAGGGCACCAGGCGCAGCGGCAGGTGGCCTCGCGAGCGGGAGGCGGGCGATGCTGAGCCGGATCGCCGAGTCGCTGTTCTGGATCGGGCGCTACGTCGAACGGGCCGACGACACGGCGCGGATCCTCGACGTCCACCTGCAGATGCTGCTGGAGGACCCGCAGCTGACCGAATCGGATGCCTGCCGGGCGCTGCTCGCGGTGATGGGGCTGGAGCCGGACCCCGAGGAGCATGTCGATCGGGTCGTCGTCCTCGATCGGCTGGCCTTCGACGCCACGTACCACAGCGCGATCGTGGGGTCGCTCGGGGCGGCCCGCGAGAACGCGCGGCGGGCGCGCGAGACCGTCTCGACGGACATGTGGCAAGCCCTGAACACCACCTGGATCGGGATCGACCGGGTGCGCCGGCGGGCCACCACTGCGCACGACTTCTTCGCCTGGGTGCGCGAGCGGGCCGCGCTGGTCGCCGGGATCGCCGACGAGACGATGAGCCGCGACGACACCTGGCGCTTCCTGGTGCTCGGGCGGAGCCTGGAACGCGCCGACATGACGGCGCGGCTGGTCGCGACGTCCACCATCTCCTCGGCCGGGCCGTCGTGGACGACGCTCCTGCGCTCGTGCGGGGCCTACCAGAGCTACCTGCGCACCTATCGCGGGGTGACCACCAACGACCGGGCCGCCGAGTTCCTGCTGCTGGACCGGCTGTTCCCCCGTTCGGTGCTGCATGCGCTGATGCAGGCGGAGGAGTGCCTCGAGGAGCTGGCTCCGCCGGTGGAGCGGGTCGGGGTGGCCGACACCGGGCGGCGTCTGCTGGGTCGCATCCGGACCAGCCTGGAGTACCGCCCTCTGGCCGAGGTGGTCGACGACCTCCCCGAGGAGATGGAGAAGGTGCAGCAGGCCATCTCCGCCGCGAGCGACGCGGTGGCCCGGCGGTACTTCCCCCGCGCCGCGACCACGCGATGGGTCGGCGAGGTGTCATGAGCACGCGCCGGCTGCTGATCGTGCACACCACCGGGTTCCGCTACGACACCCCGGTGAGTGCCTCCTACAACGAGGCCCGGATGACCCCGCTGACCACCGCGCACCAGGCGCTGCTGGACGAGACGATCACGGTGGACCCGGTGACCTGGCAGCACCGGTTCACCGACTACTGGGGCACGCAGGTCACCGCGTTCGACGTCCTCGCCCGCCACGCCGAGATGACCGTGGTCAGCTCGTCCACGGTCGAGGTGTTCGGCCGGCCGGAGCAGGAGGCGACGGCCGGTTGGGACGTGGTGCGCAGCGAGGACGTGCGCGACACCCAGCACGAGTTGCTCGTCCAGACCGCGATGACCGAGCCGCCCGAGGAGGTCGTCGCCCTGGCCCGCTCGGCCGCCGACGACCTGCCCCCGGACGCCGCGGCCCACGCCGTCTGCGACGCCCTGATCGCGCCGATGACCTACGAGGGCGGGGTCACCTCCGTGCGCACCCCGGCGGTCGAGGTCTGGGCCGCGCGCAAGGGCGTCTGCCAGGACTTCGCCCACCTGACCCTGGGTGCCCTGCGGGCGATCGGCATCCCGGCCCGATACGTGTCGGGGTACCTGCACCCGCGCCCCGATGCGCCGCTGGGGGAGACGGTCGAGGCGGAGAGCCATGCCTGGATCGAGTGGTGGGCGGGGGACTGGTTCGCCTACGACCCCACCCACGCCGGCCCGGTCGGACACGACCACGTCGTGGTGGCCACCGGCCGTGACTACACCGACGTCCCCCCGCTCAAGGGCGTCTACGCCGGCGCCGCCGGCTCCGAACTCTTCGTCACCGTCCAGGTGACCCGCCTCCAGTAGGTCCTGCCTCCTGCGCGATCCCTGCCGGTGGGGTGCATCCAGGGGAGCGGGACGGGGCGAAGAGGGGGTAAGTGACCCCCTTGACCAGTGGAGACCTCGATGCGCATCTCGAAGACCCTCGCCGGCACGACCCTCGCCCTGGCCCTGGCCACAGGCGTGGGCCTGGCCGCACCCGTCCCCGCCCTCGCCGCGACCGGCACCTCGGACGTCTCGGTCCTGCACGGCGTGCCCGGCCTGACCGTCGACGTCTACGCCAACGGCAAGCCGTTGCTCACCGCGTTCAAGCCCGGCACCCTGACCGACCCGGTCAAGCTGCCGGCCGGCTCCTACGACCTGGCGGTCTTCCCCGAGGGCAAGGGCCCCTCCGGCACCCCGGCGGTCGAGGCCAAGGGCGTGGCGGTCCCCGCCGGCGCCAACATCACCGTGGTCGCCCACCTGGACGCCGCGGGCAAGCCCGTGCTCACCCCGTTCGTCAACGACACCTCTCGGACGGCGCCGGGCAAGGCCCGGATCACCGTGCGGCACACCGCGGCCGCCCCCGCCGTCGACGTGCGCGCCAACGGCACCGTGGCGTTCCCGGCGCTGACCAACCCGAAGGAGGCCAAGGCCGACCTCGACGCCGGCACGATCAAGGCCGACGTCGTGCTGGCGGGCACCTCCACGGTGGCGCTGGGCCCGGCCGACCTGAACCTGGCCGAAGGCACCAACACGATCGTCTACGCCTGGGGCTCGGCGACGGACAAGAACCTCGCCCTGGCCGTCCAGACCATCTCGGGGCTGCACAAGGCTCCCAGCGGGGTCCCGTCGGGCACCGGCGGTCTGGTTGACGACCGGATGCCGCTGCCGCTGATCGCGCTGAGCCTGGCCGGCCTGGCCGGGGTGGCGCTGGCCACGCGCCGGTTCACCGCTGCCCGGGCCGACGCCCGCGGCTGAGCACGGTCCGCACCGCGCGGGTCCGCCCGCGGCCGAGGAGAAGGGAGACGACGATGCGTCGCTGGCTGGCCGTCGGACTCTCCGGCCTCCTCCTGGCCGTGGGCGTTCCCGCGTTCTGGTGGGGCACCCGCCCCTCCGCGTCGATGGGCCCCCCGGTGGCCGCGGTCGTCGGTCGCCCAGCGGCCGCGGCCACCGGGACCGCGATCGCATCCGCACCGGCACCGGCATCCGCACCTGCCGCAGGCGCGGTTCC
>JBAPWU010000332.1:0-2728 GCA_049283855.1 Kineosporiaceae bacterium | reverse complement strand
GCGCCGGGTCGTTTGGCCACGGGCTTGGCCACCGCCGTGGTCACCGGCCTGGCCCCCGGTCTGGCGGCCGCCTTCCCGGCGGCCGCCTTCCCGGCCGGCTTGGCCACGGGCTTGGCGGGTTGGGCGGGCAGCCGGGAGGCACGCGCGGCGGGCGCGCGCGGGGCCGTCGGACGGCGCGTGGTCACCGGCGTCCCCCCTCCGGACAGTAGGTGCGACAGACGTGTCGCATCGACCATCGCACGACGGGCACCGGGAACCACGGCAGGTGACCGGCGGTGCCCTCGCGTGTCGCAGGAGAGGCGGGTGATACTGGTGTTACTGGAGAGATATTCCCAAAGGCCTTGATCGCAGCGATAGGGCCGAATCGACCCGTTTTCGGGGTCCATTCGGCCCTATCGTCGCGATCAAGCCTTCGGGGGCCGGCCCGGGGGGAACGGGCCGGCCCCGGGTCGGGCTCCTCCGCGGTGTGTCGGGCTACTCCGCGGTGTGTCGGGCTACTCCGCGGTGGGTCGGGCTACTTCGCGGTGTACCGCGGGAAGGCGGAGCCCCCGGCGTAGACCGCGGCGTCGTCCAGCTCCTCCTCGATCCGCAGCAGCTGGTTGTACTTGGCCACCCGCTCCGAGCGGGCCGGTGCGCCGGTCTTGATCTGGCCGCAGTCGGTGGCCACGGCGAGGTCGGCGATCGTGGTGTCCTCGGTCTCGCCGCTGCGGTGGCTCATCATGCAGCTGTAGCCACTGCGGTGCGCCAGGGCGACCGCGTCCAGGGTCTCGGTCAGCGACCCGATCTGGTTCACCTTGACCAGCATGGAGTTCGCCGCACCCAGCTCGATGCCCTTGCGCAGCCGCACCGGGTTGGTCACGAACAGGTCGTCGCCGACCAGCTGCACCCGCGAACCGAGCGCCGAGGTGATCGCGACCCAGCCGTCCCAGTCGTCCTCGGACAGCGGGTCCTCGATCGAGACCAGCGGGAAGTCGTTCACCAGGGAGGTGTAGTAGTCGGACATCTCCGCCGCCGAGAGCTTCTTGCCCTCGAAGCTGTAGCTGCCGTCGGAGAAGAACTCGGTGGCCGCCACGTCGAGCGCCAGCGCCACGTCCGTGCCGAGGGTGAACCCGGCCTGACCGATCGCGACGGCGATCAGGTCGAGCGCCTCACGGTTGGTCGGCAGGGACGGCGCGAAACCGCCCTCGTCGCCCAGCCCCGTCGCGTAGCCCTTGCCCTTGAGCACCGACTTCAGCGAGTGGTAGACCTCTGCGCCCCAGCGCAGCGCCTCGCGGAAGGTGGGGGCACCGATCGGGGCGACCATGAACTCCTGGATGTCGACGCCGCCGTCGGCGTGCGCACCACCGTTGAGGATGTTCATCATCGGCACGGGCAGGATGTGCGCGTTCGGGCCGCCGAGGTAGCGGAAGAGCGGCAGGCCGGCCGAGTCGGCGGCGGCCTTCGCCACGGCGAGGGAGACGCCGAGGATCGCGTTGGCGCCGATCGAACCCTTGTTGTCGGTGCCGTCCAGGTCCATCATCGCCTGGTCGATCATGCGCTGATCGGCGGCGTCGAAGCCCAGCAGCTCCGGGCCCAGTTGGTCGAGCACGGCGGTCACCGCCTGCTCGACGCCCTTGCCGCCATAGCGGCCCTTGTCGCCATCGCGACGCTCGACCGCCTCGAAGGCGCCGGTGGAGGCACCCGAGGGGACGGCCGCTCGCGCGATCGTGCCGTCGTCCAGGGCGACCTCGACCTCGACGGTGGGGTTACCGCGCGAGTCGAGGATCTCGCGTGCGCCTACGGCTTCGATGCTTGCCACGGTTGAGCTCCTTGAACGGTGTCGTTTGGGCGTGAAGACCACGCCCACCCTATCCAGCACGGCGGCGGAGTCAGTCGGACGACAGTCCTGATTCTGCGAGTCTGCTCAGCGCCCGTCGCAGGGCCGCCTCGGCGTCCACCCCCGCCTCCCGGGCCCGGTGGACGGCGTCCAGCAGGGCGGTCGCGATCGGGTCGCCGTCCGCGAGCGGGCCGAGCCGGGCCGGGTCGGCGTCCGGGCCGAGCCGGTCGAGCATCTTCTGGGCCCGGGCCAGGGCCGGCAGGCTCGCCGGAATGCCGTCGAAGACCCCGGTGCGCTGCTTCTCCGCCGCCTTGATCTGCTCCCAGTTGGCGACCACTTCGTCGGGGCCGCTCACGCTGACGTCGCCGAAGACGTGCGGGTGCCGGCGGACGAGCTTGGCCACGATCCCGGCGGCCACGTCGTCGATGGTGAACGGCGCCTCGGCGTCGTCCTGCGCCATCCGGGCGTGGAAGACCACCTGGAGCAACAGGTCGCCGAGCTCCTCGGTCAGATGGGCCCGGTCGGCGCCGCCCTCGATCGCCTCGATCAGCTCGTGGGTCTCCTCCAGCAGGTAGGGCACCAGGCTGAGGTGGGTCTGCTCGGCGTCCCAGGGGCATCCGCCCGGCGAGCGCAACCGGTCCATCACCGCGACCAGGTCGAGCAGGCGGGCGCCGGGCAGGTCGTGCGAGCCCATCAGCAGTTCGACCTCGGGCGGCGCGGCGGCGACGGCCCGGCGGGCCAGGTGCTCGGCGAGGGCGTCGGTCAGGCCCGGGTCGCCGTCCGCGGAGCCGAACCAGACCACCAGCCGGCCGGCCTCGTCCGGCCCGGGGGCGGACGGCGTCACCGCGTCCAGCAGGCGACCGGCACGCTGGGCGATCGGCAGCCCGGCCACGTCCTCGACCTGCACGCCGG
>JBAPWU010000331.1:0-5202 GCA_049283855.1 Kineosporiaceae bacterium | reverse complement strand
CTCTGCGCCTGGCCGACCCGGGGCACCGCAATCGGCCCGGTCCGGCAGATCCCGACGTGCTGCACGGCGGTGCCTGGGTCGGCGCCCTGGAACGGATCGGGGTCGCCGCCTCGTTGTTGGCCGGCTGGCCGGAGGGAATCGCCCTCGCCATGGCGATCAAGGGCCTGGGCCGCTACGCCGAACTGCGCACCCCCGCCGCGGCCGAACGGTTCATCATCGGCACCTTCGCCAGCGTGTTGTGGGCCAGTGGCGCCGCGGGTGTGGGCCTATGCCTGCGCACCTGATCTAGCATCTCCTCTCGTGCCCATCGACGACGTGACCCGCATCCTGGCCCTGGCCGCCCACCCCGACGACCTCGACTTCGGCGCCGCGGGCACCATCGCGGGCTTCGTCGATGCCGGGCTCGACCTGACCTACCTGCTGTGCACCCGCGGGGAGCAGGGCGGGTTCGACGACACCCCCCGGGAGGCGATGCCGGCCCTGCGCGAGGCCGAGCAGCGCGCGGCCGCGGCGGCGGTGGGGGTGCACGACGTCCGGTTCCTGGACGGCTACCGCGACGGCTGGCTGGAGCCGACCCACGATCTGCAGCGCGACATCGTCCGGGTGATCCGCCAGGTGCGCCCGGACCGGATCCTGATCCCCTCCCCCGAGCGGAACTGGGCCCGGATCGGTGCCAGCCACCCCGACCACCTCGCCGTCGGCGAGGCCGGGATCCGGGCGATCTACCCGGCCGCGCGCAACGCGTTCGCCTTCCCCGAACTGCTCGCCGACGAGGGCCTCGAGCCGTGGACCGTGCGCGAGGTGTGGCTGATGGCCGACCCCGCCCCCGACCACGTCGTCCGGATCGACGACACCTTCGACCGCAAGCTCGCCGCCCTGCACGCCCACGTGAGCCAGACCTCCCACCACGAGGACCTGGAGGGCATGCTGCGCGACTGGGGGCAGCGGATCGCCGGCATGTTCGACCTGCCCGCGGGAGCCCTCGCCGAGGCCTTCCGCGTCGTGACCACCGGTTGAGCCGATGACCACCCCCTTCTGGCGAGTGCCCGAGCGCCGGATCGGCTGGCAATACCCGCTGGCCTTTGTGATCTTCGTGCTGGCGCAGGGCCTGGGGGTGCTGGCCGGGCTCGGGGCGAACCACGCTGCGCACGGCAGCGCCACGCCGGGCGATCCGTCGCTGACTCCGTGGCCGGGCCTGGCCGTGATGCTCGCAGTGCAGGCCGTGGTCTCGGTCGCGCTGTTCGTCGCCGTCATCCGGCTGCTGGCCCGCCGCCCGGTGCACGAGTTCGGCCGCGAGGGCGCCCGACGGGAGTTCCTCGCCGGGCTGGCGGTCGGGACCGGCCTGATGCTGGTGGTCACCGGGGTGTTGGCCGCGCTCGGGGTGTACCGGGTGAGCGGGGCATCGCTGAACACCGGCATAGCGGTGGGACTCATGACCGGGGTGGGGGCCGCCTTCGCCGAGGAGATCGTGTTCCGTGGCTTCCTGCTGCGCCTGCTGGACGCCTGGCTCGGCACCTGGCCGGCCCTGACCCTGTCCGCGGCCCTGTTCGGCGGGGTACACCTGGCCAACCCCGGAGCCACTCCCCTGGGTGCCGTCGCCATCATGATCGAGGCGGGGATCATGCTGGGCGCCGCCTACCTGCTCACCCGGCGGCTGTGGCTGCCCATCAGCATCCACCTGGCCTGGAACTTCGTCCAGGGCGGGATCTTCGGTGGCAACGTCTCCGGCACCGACCTGCCCAGCCCCCACGGGCTGTTCACCTCCACCGTGACCGGCCCGGACTGGCTGAGCGGAGGCACGACCGGTATCGAAGGATCAGTGGTGACCGTGGTCGCCGGGGCGGCTACGGCGATCTGGATGCTGCGCGAGGCGGGCCGGCGCGGTCACCTCACCCCGGCGCGGCTCACGCCCACAGCACGGCGATCAGCACATTGACCACGGCCAGTCCGCCGATCACGTGCACCACCCCGGACGGTGCGTCGTCCCGCTTGCGGTTCGCCCACGCCAGCACCGCCACCACCAGCGCGATGCCGAGCTTCGCCCCGATCTTGGCGTGGTCGAGCGGCTCCTCGCCCGGCACGGCATCGGCCTCGCGCAGCCCGACCATGGCGATCCCGGTCAGCAGTTGCAGCAGCGCCCCGTGCACCATGCCCGGCACCAGCCGCGGCGCGCGCAGCACCATGAACCATGACCCGACGATGGCGGCCATACCCAGCAGGTGCAGCACCACGAGCAGCTCGTAGACGATCGACATGGCCGCATCCTAGGAGCAACCGGACACCCCCGCGGGCGAACCCGTGATCGTCGCCCGCAGCGCGTTCGCGTGGCGGGGCAGGGCCAGGGTGAGCAGCCACAGGGACACGTTGTGGGCCAAAGGCGCAGGCCCGCCAGCACAGCCAGTGGTGGGCTTCGACCGCGGGCCGCGTCGCTGGTGCGAGTCCTCAGGCACCCATGGGGCCCGAGGTCACCGGCGCGGTGAGGACCCGAGGGGACCGGCGGCGCTCGGTCTTCACCTGATACATCAGCGCGTCGGCGGACGCGACGAGGGCGTCAGCATCCATCCCGGGGGTCGAGCGCGCCACTCCGACGCTGGCCCGGGCCAGGAAGGCCTCCGCCCCGACGACCAGCGGCGTGCCGATCAGGGACGCCAGCCGGTCGGCGATGGCTGTGTCGTGGTCCTGGCCATCCTCGGCTGCGCGGCGGTGGACGACGAGGAACTCGTCGCCGCCGAGCCGCCCGACGAGGTCGCCGTCCTGGGCGCCGTCCAGCAGGCAGCGACCGACGTGCGCGAGCAGCGCGTCGCCGACGGCGTGCCCGTGCTTGTCGTTCACCTGCTTGAAGCCGTCGAGGTCGACGAAGAACGCCGTGAGCTGGACGTCCTGTCGCATCAGGGACTCCAGCCGTTCCATGAGTGCACGTCGGGTGTGGCAACCGGTCAGGTCGTCATAGGTGGCACGGTGCTGCAGCTCGTCGCGCAGCCGAGCCTCTTCGGTGACGTCATCGAAGGTGACGACCGCACCGCCGCCCATGCCGAGGGCTCGGACGGCGACGCGCACGGTGCGGGAGAGCCCTCCGGCGAGCGGAACCTCCAGCTCCAGATCGGTGTCCAGTCCCCGCTCCTGCGCGGCGGTGAGAGCGGCGACATAGGTGCCCTCGGCGACCAGATCAACGCCCTGGTGGCCGACGTCGGCGGCCACGCCCAGCACGGCGCGGACCCGGTCGTTGGCGTAGACGACCAGGCCGTCCCGATCGAGCTGGGCGACGCCGACGGGCAGGGCCTGGGTGAGCCGGCGCAGGAGTTCCTCGCCTGCTCGCAGCGCCTCCATCGCCGCCATCTCCTCGCTGACGTCGACCAGCTCGCCGAGGATGTAGCCGCGCTCGTCGAGGAGGTTGTGGTTGGTGATCTCGACCCAGACCCACTCACCGTCACCGCGGCGCTGCCGCAGCCGGACACGCTTGGCGCCGCCCGGGCTGTTGATCAGGTCGAGGTAGTTCGCGATCGCCCGCTCGTGGTCGTCGGGATGGGTGAGGTCGAGCGAGCGCTGCCCGATGACCTCCTCCCGGGACCAGCCGAGCATCCGCTCGGCGGACTCGTCGAAGTCGAGTACCACGGACACCGGGTCCTTGCGGACGATCCCGTGCCGTGGCCGGAGGGCGGGGAACGGCGCGGCCTCGACGGCCACGTCCTGCTCGTCGGCGCCGACGAGCAGCCCGAGGAGAACCCCGTGATCCTCGCGGACATCAACGAAGTGGATCGCGACCAGGACGTGTGGCGGCACGGCCAGGTGCACATCGGCGCGGCCGACCCCAGTCGCGAGCGTGTTCCCCCACGCATCGATGATGAGCCGGCGGTCGTCGGGAACCACCAGGTCGAGGGCGCTCCGCGCCCCGGCGATCACCCGGTGGCCGCGCAACGGCACGGTCGTCGGCATCGGCTGGAAGATCCCGGTCTCCGTGATCGCGGTGATCTGCGGCAACGGCTCCACCATCAGCATCGAGGCAACGATGGCGGCGCGATCTGCCCGGCTCGCCCGCTCCACAGCGCTCCTGTCCCGGCCCGGCCACTCTGTCCGCTGTGATCATCGACTGCAGGAGCGGTGTCCTTGAGCCGGGTTCTGCGTCCTCAGACCGCGAGATCGTGGCTCAGAGCAGGCGGCGATCGACGGCCCAGCGGGTCAGCTCGTTGCGGTTGGACAGCTGCAGCTTGCGCAGCACCGCCGAGACGTGGGTCTCCACCGTCTTGACCGAGATGAACAGTTCGCGGGCCACCTCCTTGTAGGCGTAGCCGCGCGCGATCAGGCGCATCACCTCGCGCTCACGGGCCGAGAGCCGGTCCAGTTCGTCGTCCACCGCGGCGATCTCGCCGGACCCGGCACCGAACGCGTCCAGGACGAAGCCCGCCAGGCGCGGCGAGAACACCGCGTCGCCCTCGGCCACCCGGTGCACGGCAGCGGCCAGGTCCGGCCCGCTGATCGTCTTGGTGACGTAACCCCTTGCCCCGGAACGAATGACCGCGATCACATCCTCGGCGGCGTCGGACACCGACAGGGCGAGGAACCGGACCGGCGGCGTGGCGGCGTCCACGGCGAGCAGGTCGGCGCTGCGCTGCAGCACCTCCTTGGCCCCCGGGCGGATGGTCCCGCCGGGCAGGTGCACGTCGAGCAGCACCACGTCCGGGTGCAGGGCATGCACCTGGGCGATCGCCGACTCCACGTCGGCCGCCTCGCCGACGATCTCGATCAGCGGGTCGGTGCCAAGCTCGGTGCGCACCCCGCTGCGCACCATCGCGTGGTCGTCGACCAGCAGCAACCGCACCGTCACGAGTCCTCCTCGACGTCGTCGGCGACCGCCTCGCCGGAGGGGGCGGGCTGGTCGGGCAGCGCCAGACGCACCTCGGTCCCCTCCCCCGGAAGGCTACGCACCACAGCGGTCCCGCCGTGACGCTGCATCCGGGCGATGATCGACTCTCGGACGCCGTGCCGGTCACCGGCCACCGCGGCCAGGTCGAAGCCGGGGCCTCGATCACGCACGAACGCCTCGACGCCGTCCGGGCCGGTCTCGACGTAGACCATCACCGGCGCGCCGGCGTGCCGCACGGCGTTGACCATCGCCTCGCGCAGCGCGGCCACCAGCGCCTCGCCACGCTCGTCCAGGGGGCGGTCGCCGACCACGACCAGTTCGACCGCGACCCCGTGCAGGTC
>JBAPWU010000330.1:0-5220 GCA_049283855.1 Kineosporiaceae bacterium | reverse complement strand
GAACCGGGCTCGCAGCGGGCCGAGGGGGGCGCTGCCCCGGCCCAGGCTGCTGCACCGGTTGAGCCGGTTCAGGGGTCACTGGCGCACCCCCCGGGTCCGGCTCGGGCGAGGCCTGGGTCGCGTGGGCGTCACTCACGCTTGGGAATCCTGCCAGACACCGGCCCGTGTGAAGACCCAGGACCACACCCTCATGGGCCTGCGTCCTACCCTGACCGGTGTGACCTACCCTCCGGCGCCCCGCTCCGACCTGGTGGAGACCCTGCACGGGCACCCGGTCGCCGACCCCTATCGCTGGCTCGAGGACGCCTCTTCGCAGACGACCCGTGCCTGGTCACAGGCCCAGGAGGACCTCTACGCCGAGCACGCGGCCACCTGGCCGGGGCGGGCGCGGGCCGCCACCCGGATCGGCGAGCTGCTCGCCTCCGGCATGATCGGCGTCCCCATCTGGCGGGGGGAGCGCCGATTCCAGATGCGCCGCGAACCGACCCAGGAGCACGCCGTCCTGCTGGTCGAGGAACCGGGCCCCGACGGCGTCCGCAGCGAGCGGGTGCTGATCGACCCGATGGCGATCGATCCGAGCGGGCTGACCACGCTGGACACCTGGCAGCCCAGCAAGGAGGGCGACCTGCTCGCCTACCAGATCTCCACCGGGGGCACCGAGGAGAGCGTGCTGCGGGTGATCGAGGTCGCCACCGGCACCGAGGTGGACGGGCCGATCGACCGGGCCCGCTACTCCCCCGTGGCGTTCCTGCCCGGCGGTCAGGCCTACTACTACGTGCGCCGGCTCGCCCCCGACGGTCTGCCCGAGGCCGAGCAGCAGCTCCATCGCCGGGTCTACTTGCACCGCCTGGGCACCGACCCGGACACCGATGTCGAGATCTTCGGCGCCGGCCAGGACATCCGCAGCTACTACGGGGTGAGCGTCTCCCGGGAGGGGCACTGGCTGACCGTCTCCGCCGCCACGGGCACAGCGCCCCGCAACGACCTGTGGATCGCCGGCCTCGACGCCGAGACCGGCGACGGCACCGTGCTCGAGCACCCCGAACTCCGCCCGATCACGGTCGGGCTGGACGCGCAGACCGACGCCGCCGTGGGACGTGACGGGCGGCTCTACATCACCACCGACCTCGATGCCCCGCGCCGCCGGGTCGCCGTCACCGACCCGCTCGACCCCGGCCCCGAGACCTGGCGCGACCTGCTGGTCGAGGGAGGCCCCGACGGCGACGCCGTGCTCGAGGACGCCGCGATCCTGGACGGCGAGGAGCTGGCGGCCCCGCTGCTGCTCGCCGCGTGGACCAGGCACGCCGTCTCCGAGCTCACCGTGCACGACCTGGCCACCGGCGAACACCTGCCCGGTGAGCGGGGCCGGGTCGCGCTGCCCGGGCTGGGCAGCCTCGGCGGGATCGTCGAACGGCCCGAGGGCGGCCCCGTGGTCTGGTTCGGCTGTACCGACCACACGATGCCGCAGCACATCTACAGCTACGACGGCCGCACCGGCGCCACCACTCTGTTCGCCTCGCCGCCCGGCGCCGTGCCGAGGGTCGACGTGGTCACCCGCCAGGTGGCCTGCACCTCCGTCGACGGCACGACGGTGCGGATGTTCGTGATCACTCGCAACGACGCCCGGGACGGGACGGCGGGGCCCAGGCCGACGATCCTGTACGGCTACGGCGGCTTCGGCGTCTCGCTCACCCCCGCCTACTCGGCCAGCATCCTGGCCTGGGTCGAGGCCGGCGGCGCCTATGTGATCGCGAACCTGCGCGGCGGCAGCGAGGAGGGCGAGGCCTGGCATCGCGCCGGGATGCTGGCCGACAAGCACCACGTGTTCGAGGACTTCGAGGCCGCCGCGCAGTGGCTGCTCGACCAGGGCATCACCACCACGCACCAGTTGTGCATCAGTGGTGGGTCCAACGGCGGGCTCCTGGTCGGAGCCGCGCTCACCCGCCGGCCTGACCTCTACCAGGCGGTGGTCTGCTCGGCGCCGCTGCTCGACATGGTGCGGTACGAGCTGTTCGGCCTGGGCGTCACCTGGAACGTCGAGTACGGCTCGGCCTCCGTCGCCGAGGAGTTCGGCTGGCTGCTGAGCTACTCCCCCTACCACCAGGTCCGCCCCGACACCGCCTACCCTGCAACGCTGTTCACGGTGTTCGACGGTGACACCCGGGTCGACACCCTGCACGCCCGCAAGCTGTGCGCGGCGCTGCAACACGCCACGTCCAGCGACAGGCCGATCCTGTACCGCTGCGAGAAGGACGTCGGGCACGGGGCGCGCGCCCTCTCGCGCAGCATCGCCCTGTCCGCAGAGACGATGGCGTTCGCGGCGCACCAGACCGGCCTGGAGCTGGGGTGAGCGTGCCGGTCTGGGCGGAGCCGCTGTTCGGCCCGCCGCTGGAGATCGCCGCGATCCTGCTGATCGGGGTCCTCGCCCGGCACCTGCTGCACCGCCTGATCGACCGGATCGCGGAAGGGATCGCCTCGGGCCGGGCCGGCCTGGCCCGGCTGGAGGAACGCGGGCCCACCTCGACCGCCCGGATCGTGGCGGCGCCGCTGATCTCCGAGCGGCGCGAGCAGCGGGCCCGGACCACGGCCTCGGTGCTGCGGAGTCTGGCCACGGCGGTGGTCACCGCGATCGTGATGATCACTGTGCTCGATGTGCTGTCGATCCCGGTCGCCCCTCTGCTGGCGAGCGCGGGGATCGTCGGGGTGGCCGCCGGCTTCGGCGCCCAGTCCCTGGTCAAGGACGTGATCAGCGGTCTGTTCATGATGGTCGAGGACCAGTACGGGGTCGGCGACGTGGTCGACCTGGGCGGCGCCTCCGGCGTCGTCGAGGCGGTGGGGCTGAGGGTCACCCGGCTCCGCGGCACCGACGGAACCATCTGGTACGTGCGCAACGGCGAGGTGCTGCGCGTGGCCAACCACTCCCAGGGCTGGGCCCGCGCCCTGCTCGATGTCGCGATCGCCCACCAGCACGACGTCGCCCGGGCCGAGCAGGTGCTGCGCGACGGTGCAGCCGAGTTGCGCCAGGACGCGCAGGTCGGCCCGCTGATGCTGGAGGAGCCGGAGCTGTGGGTCGAGCAGGTGACGGCCGACGGCGTGGTGCTGCGCCTGGTGGTCAAGACCGAGCCGCTGCGGCAGTGGGACGTCGCCCGTGAGCTGCGCCGCCGGGTGATGGACCGGCTCGCCGCCGAGGAGATCGCTGTGGCCCCGGTGACCGGTGCCACCGCCCCCGGCCCCCCGGTCTAGGAGGCCTGCCGCGTCCGTCGCCGCGCGGAGCCGCCACACTGGAGGGGTGACCCAGACACCACCCGAGGACCCCGACGCCCGGAGTTTCTACGAGCAGATCGGCGGGCATGAGACCTTCGTGCGGCTGGTCGACCGGTTCTACCAGGGCGTGGCCGCGGACACCGTGCTCCGCCCGATGTACCCGGGCGAGGACCTCGGGCCCGCCAAGGAACGGCTGCTCATGTTCCTCGAGCAGTACTGGGGTGGTCCGACGACGTACAGTGAGCTACGCGGTCACCCTCGGCTACGAATGCGACACGCATCGTTCCCGGTCGGTCCGGCCGCGAAGGACCACTGGTTGGCGCACATGCGGGTGGCGGTCGAGGACCTGAGGCTGGCCCCGATCCACGCGTCCACCTTGTGGGACTACCTGGAGCGCGCGGCGATCAGCCTGGTCAACCAACGGGAGGACACGCCGCGGTGACGGAGGGAGGCGGCGTGGATCGGCTGGAACCTGAGCGGCTGGCGGGGGCGCACGTTCTCGACGTGGTGGTGGGCAACACGCGACGCGACGGGTGCCATGTCGTCGCGGTGCGCGGTGAGCTCGATCTCTACACCGGGCCGCCGGTGCGCCGGGTGTTCGAGGAGATCGTCGCCCAGGAGCCGGCGGCGTCCGTCGTGGTCGACCTGGACCTGCTCACCTTCCTGGACTCCTCCGGGCTCGGCGTGCTGATCAGCGGCCTGCGCCGGCTGCGGGCCGGCGGTGGCAGTCTGTCGCTGGCCGGTTGCCGGGGGGCGGTGGCCGAGGTGCTCGCCATCACCGGACTGCACCACACCTTCCCGATCTTCGACACCGTGGCCGAGGCAGTGAGCAGCGCCGGGCGCGTGGCCGGGGGCCTCAGCGCCCCGGCCCGTGATGGCGCCAGGTGATCGGAGATTCCCGCCAGGTCTCCAGACGGGCCTGCTGGGCCGCGCTCATCCGCCGTGGGCGGTTCCCGGCCAGGTCGTAGAGCACCAGCGTGGTCTCGGCCTTCGCGTAGACGACCGACCCGTCCTCCTCGGCCACCTCGTAGCCGAGGTCGAAACTCGCCACGGCAAGCTGGGTGACCCACAGGTCGATCGCCACCGGAGCCGTCCGGTAGACCAGGGGACGCAGGTACTCGATCCGCTGGCGCGAGACCAGCAGGCCGGTGTCCACCATCGATCCGCCCTCGTCGGTGCCGGCC
This sequence comes from Kineosporiaceae bacterium, assembly GCA_049283855.1. Lineage (GTDB taxonomy): Bacteria > Actinomycetota > Actinomycetes > Actinomycetales > Kineosporiaceae > JADJPO01. The sequence goes on along the minus strand of JBAPWU010000330.1, from coordinate 772 downwards.
GCGGCGAAGGCCACCACCCGTGCGTCCTCGATCAACCGCAGGAACTGCACGTTGTTCACGTGGCCGTAGGCATCCATGTCGGACCAGCGCAACGGCGTCATCACCCGGTGTCGGCTCACCGGGCCATGATGCCGGGTCCACCCGCGGCGACGAGCCCGGCCGGGCGCGCCCCGTAGCGCTGCCGGATGACCCGGGCCCGAGGCCACCCCCTACGGTGGAGGCATGGACCTGCCAGGCCTCGACCTGCCCGCCGTCGTGACGTGGTTGGACGCTGCTGCGCCCGGCCTGCTCGCCGGACCGCCCCGGGCCACCTTGATCGCCGGTGGCCGATCCAACCTGACCTTCCTGCTGGACGACGGCACCCGCCGGTTCGTGCTGCGCCGTCCGCCGTTGGGTCATGTCCTGGCCACCGCGCACGACATGGGCCGCGAGTACCGGGTGATCCGCGCGCTCGCCGGCGGCGCCGTCCCTGTGCCCGAGCCGCTCGCCGAGTGCGCCGACACCACGATCATCGGGGCGCCGTTCTACCTGATGGCCCATGTGGACGGCATGGTGCTGCGCCGGCGCGACGACCTGGCCGGCCTCGACCAGGCCGCCCGGGACCACCTCGCCCGCGCGATGATGGACGTCCTGGCCCGGTTGCACGCGGTCGACGTGGACGCCGCGGGCCTGGCCGACTTCGGCCGCCCGGAGGGGTTCATGGCGCGCCAGGTGCGACGCTGGTCGGCCCAGTTGGAGGCCTCGCGCAGCCGCGACCTGCCCGGCATCGAGG
>JBAPWU010000329.1:0-4112 GCA_049283855.1 Kineosporiaceae bacterium | reverse complement strand
CGGGCTGGCCCTGTTGGCGGCGGCGCCTGCGATCGCCGCGGCGGCGAGCCGGCGCCGGCGCTGGAGGACCGCACACCGCCCGCAGGAGGTGGCCGCGGCGGGCTGGGACGATCTGCGTGAACGTCTCGGTGACCTGGGCGTGGCCTGGGCCCGGTCCTGGACGCCCCGGGCGGTGCTGCATCGTCTGTCGACCGAACACGATCTGGACGGCGTGCAGCACGAGGCCCTGGCCCGCCTCGCCCATGGGGTGGAGACCGCCTGGTATGCCCCGCCCGACGATGCTGCGGCGCACGGTGGCTCGGCGCGGGATGTCGACCAAGACCGCAGGCAGGCCCGCTCCGACAGCGATCTCGTGGTGGGTGCGGTCGCGGCCGGGCTCGACCCGCGTCGACGCCGGAGGGCACTGCTGTTCCCGAGGTCAGGCATGGCCGTGCTCACCGGGGAGCGACGCAGGGAGCGGGCGGACCTGGCCGGCAGGTCGGGGTCTGTGGCGGACGGACCCGATCAGCTCACCGTCGGCAGCGGCGAACGGCGCGGATGACCGCCGGCTCCTTGCGGTGGGCAGGTGAGCAGGTCAGCGCTGGTCGCGACGGCGGTCCCAGCGCTGTTCCATGCGCTGCATGAACGAGCCCTTGCCGCCCTTGGCCGATCGCGCGGTCGAGGCCGCGGGGCGCACGGTGCCGCCCGCGGTCACCACTCCGGTCGGGCCCGGACGACGGCGGGCCGAGAAGGCATACGCCGTTCCGGCGAGCATGGCGAGGAATCCGAGGACGCCCACCAGGACGTTGCCGCCGGCCACGCCGAGCACCAGGACCACCAGCCCGGCGACGATCGCCGCGATGCCGATGGCCATCCTGGGCAGGGATCCTGACCGCCGGGCAGCCCCGCGCATCGAGGAGGCGAACTTCGGGTCCTCGGCGTACAGGGCGCGCTCCATCTGCTCGAGCAGACGCTGCTCGTTGTCGGAGAGCGGCACGACGACCTCCCAGGGGCACTACACGCGGCGAAGACCAGGATAAGTCGCGTCGGGCCCCCGCGAAACCCGGACTCGCGCTCTGTCGGCCGCAGGGGTGGTCGACTTGACGGGACGGGAAGACTCCTCACGTCTGGTCAGGGATATTTTGCCCCGTTATCACCTGATCTACCAGGCTGGCCGGGCGAACGGCGCCGGCCCCGAATCGAGCGTCGGCCCGGTCGATCGCCTGCTCGGCCTCGCGCCAACCGTGCTCACGTTCGTCGAACGCGAGTTGGTGATGACCCTCGCCGGCCTCGACCAGGCCCTCGACCCTGACCCCGACCAGGCGCAGCCGGGCCCGGTCCAGGGCCAGCCCCTCGTACAGCGACGTCACCGTGGCGTAGATGACCCGGGCCACATCGGTGCGTTCGGGCAGGGTGCGTGAGCGGGTGATGGTGGCGAAGTCGGCGAAGCGGACCTTGAGCACCACCGTGCGCCCGATCATCCCCGCCGCGCGCAACCGGGAGGCCACCCGTTCGGACAGCCGGAGCAGCTCGCGCAGCACGATCTGCGGGTCGTCCACGTCACGGGCGAAGGTCTCCTCCGCCCCGACGCTCTTCTCCACGTGCTCGGGCACCACGCTGCGGGGGTCGCGGCCCCAGGACAGTTCGTACAGGTGCGCCCCCGACGATCCCAGGGCCCGTTCCAGGGTGGCGACCGGGGTGTGGGCGATGTCGGCCACGGTGTGCAGCCCGAGCCGGGCCAGGGCCTCCTCGGTGCGATCACCGACTCCCCACAGCGCACCGACCGGCAGCCGGTGCAGGAAGGTCACCGTCTGGGCGGCGGGCACCACGAGCAGGCCGTCGGGCTTGGCCCGGCCGGAGGCCAGCTTGGCGACGAACTTCGTCGAGGCCACACCGACGGAGCAGGGAATCCGCTGCTCGTCGGCGACCCGGTCCCGGATCAGCTGACCGATCCGGGCCGGCGGACCCAATCGGCGGAGTGCCCCGGACACGTCCAGGAAGGCCTCGTCCAGGCTCAACGGCTCGACGATCGGGGTAATGGTTCGGAAGATCTCCATCACACCGAGTGATACCTCGCTGTACCGGCGATGATCGGGCTCGATCACGATCCCCTGCGGGCACAGCCGCCGGGCCCGGCTGATCGGCATCGCCGAATGGACGCCGAACCGGCGCGCCTCGTAGGTCGCCGACAGCACCACGCTGCGACCGCCTCCACCGCCGACGATCACCGGCAGCCCCGTCAACTGCGGCCGGTCGATCAGCTCGACCGAGGCATAGAAGGCATCCATGTCGACGTGCAGCACGGTGCAGCCGGCATCGTCGACTCCCAGCGGGGCGCCGGGTCCGCCGTCGTCCGCACCGGCGGCCCGATCCAATTGGCGCCGGCTCACGGGTGCTCCCGGTCAGGTCTCGGGATGCCGGGCCGCGGCGGTCTGGGCCACCACGTGCAACTGCGCGGCGATCGCGGCCAGTTCGGGCAGGGCGGCGTGGTTGCCGGCCGCCCGCTCCAGGTCGAGCAGTGCCTGTGCGGCATCCGGGTCGCCGTCGACGAGGGCGCCCGGCAGCAGGTCGGCGAACAGCCGCACGCCGTGGACCGCACGGATCTGTATCGCGCCGGCACCCTCCAGCAGAGCCAGGACCGTGGCCCGGTCGAAGCGCCGCAGGACCGAGTCGTTGTCCGCGCTGCGCCCCTGCGGGTCGTCGAGCAGCCGCTGGGCCTGCTGGAAGCGACCGGCCAGGGCCCGCGCCAGAACGGCGCCGAGACGCTGCAGGACGAGCACGCTGAGCAGTCCCTCCTCGCGCAGGGTGGCCACCGCGTCGACCACGGCCGCTGCCGGGTCGTCGGTGTACTCCAGCACCCCGTGGCACAGCACCAGGTCGGCGGTGCCGGCGCCGACCAGGTCGACCAGCGCGCCGGCATCGCCCTGCAGGGGCCGGACCCGTTCGCCGACATCGGCTTCGGCGGCCCGGCGCTGCAGCGCCGCCAGGGCGTCCGGGCTGGGGTCGACCACGGTGACCCGGTGCCCGAGGCCGGCCAGCGGGACGGCGAACCCGCCGGTCCCACCTCCCACGTCGACCACGTCGAGCGGTCGGCCGAGGGCGGTGGACCGCTCGACCACGAGGCTGTCGAGCAGGTCCCAGACCACGGCGGTGCGGACCGCGGTACGCGGGTCGGTGCGCAGGCTCCAGCGGCGGGAGCGGAGGGGGTCGTCGGGCACGAGCCCAACCCTAGAGTGCTCACCGGTCTGCTCACCTCCCACTACTGCCCGGGCTGGAGTGCCACAGCTTGCGCGGCGGCGTGTCGGGGGTGTCCTCCCCGGCCGCCATCCGCCGGGTGTCGCGGGTGTCACCGCCCGGCGGCAGCAGGTCGGCGTACGGCGACTGGACATAGCCGCTGGCATGGACCAGGACCCGGCGCAGGTGCGCCGATCCCCCACCCATCCCGCCGGCCCTCTCCCGATCCCCCACCGGCAGGCCGGTCGCGGCGGCGGCCGCCGCTGCCGCCTCTGCCTCCTGCTCGGGCGTTCGGATGAACCCCCCGCCGAACGCGGCGACCGGGGGCCGGGCCGGCGCCGGGGAGGAGGACCGGCGCACCGGGTCCTGCGCGGCACCGGCCATCACCTGCTCGACCGCGCCCAGTCCACCCTCGGTCCAGGCATCCCACAGCAGCGGCAACTCCCAGGCTCCCGTCGCCCGCAGGGACACCCCACGCGGGCCGGTCCGGCGCAGCACCCCGCGCACCACCAGCAGCCAGGAATGGAAGACGGTGGCGGCGAACGGGCCCTGGGCGTCCTCGAAGAAGGTGGCATCCACCGGACCGGTGGCATCGTCCAGGGTGAGGAAGACCACCCGCCGTCCCGAGCGCACCGGCGGGGTCTGGGTGGCCACCTTGACCCCGGCGACCAGGAGCTCACGCCGGCTGCGCCGGTGCAGCAGGTCGCGGGACCGGGTGATGGTCAGCTCCTCCAGCAGCGGGGCGTAGAAGTCCAGCACGTGCCGGCTGGCGTCCAGGCCGAGGATCTCCAGTTCGGCCCGGGTCCGCTCGGCGCGGGTCATCTCGGGCAGGCCGGTGGGCACCGTCTGGTTCGGGGCGTCGTCCAGGTCGAGGCTGAGCTGTACGCAGTGGTCGGTGA
>JBAPWU010000328.1:0-2222 GCA_049283855.1 Kineosporiaceae bacterium | reverse complement strand
CGCCGGGGCCGGGGACCCACCCCGGCGAGGTGCCCGCTCCGCCTGAGCCGGTCGTGGAGGCGTGCGAGTCGACGTCTTGGACCATCCGCGGCCCGGCTGCGGGCCGGGGCGCGAGCGGGGGCGCGGTGGGCCGGAAGGCGCCGGTCTGGACAGCGGCCCAGGCCCGCTGTAGCTCGGCCACCGACACCGCCGGACGGGTCTGCGCCCGCCTCACCGGGTGTCTCCGGTGAACCCTCGGCTGAACCCTCGGCGCCGGAACACCACAGCGGCCCGGAGGTCGGCTGGGCTGAGGGCCAGGAGCGCCTGCTTGGCGTCCTGGACGGCGCGCAGCCGCACCATGCACCCGTCCAACGCCTGGATCGTCTCGCCTTCGGAGCCTGCCACCTCGAACAGGTAGGCGATCCAGTCCAGGTCGAGCTCTGCCTCGCCCACCGCGACCACCCCCTTCCCCCGCCCCAGGCGTCCGTGCAGACGGCCGGCGGTCACGCCGACCACAGCTCGCCCGTTCCCGTGCAGGCTGCGGCCAAAGCGGCCATGCTGCGGCGGGCCCGACGCCGCACCGTCACCGGCGCGATCCCCCACGCCCTGGCCACCCGGGCCGAGACGTCGTTGGCCATGAACCCGCCATGGCCGCGCCCGGTCCGCCGCGTCCCCGCCCCCTCGGCGGCCTCGACCAGACCCAGCAACAACTCCCGGTCCTGGATCGTGATGACGTCATGGGCGCACGCCCACTCCAAGACCTCCACCAGCTCCGTCGCTGCGTCGTCCACGCGGTTGGCGGGGGTGTCGGGGTAGATCGAGCCCAGCTCGGCCGGGTCCACCGTCGAGGTCCGGGCCCACGTCCGATCCACCCGACCGGTCTGCGAGGCCACCCCACCCTCGCGCAGCACCCCGGCACGGGTGTTCATCAGAATGTTCGCGGCGACCTTCCGCAGCCGCCGCCAAGGAAAGGTCCGGACCTGGATCCACAACTGCGCCGCGACCAGCTCATCGATCCGCGGTGACACCCACCGCAACCGGTGCGCCACCGTGCACGCCCCCGGCAGCAACACCCACGCCAAGACCGCCGCCGCCGCGACATCGTCCCCACCATCGACCGCAGCGATCTCGGCCAACGCGACCAGCACATCGTCGACGTCGGCCGGCCGCGCCTGCCGCGACCACTCCCGCAGGCCGCGCACATCCTCGACCGCGGCCAACACCTCATGCCGGGCGACCCAGTCCGGCCACCGCGCCGCCGCATCCCTCAACCACTCGTTCGAGGTCGAACCCAACCCCAACTGCTCGGCCACACCCATCCCGCGCTCCTTCCGCCGCAACGAACACGGCGCAATCTCGCGCGCTCACATCACCCGACCCGTCCCCCGTCGGCCCGGAAACGGCGGGGGAACGCGGAGGGGAACGCCCCGTTCTCCCAGGTCAACGCGCGTTCCCCCTCCTCTCGCCCACACGTCGCCTCCCCACCGCAGGGCACGCCTTCAGTCGGGGCCCCTGATCGAGATCCCGCGACGACCAACCCGGTCCGGCTGCCGACGGCAAGGGCCGCGGCCGGACCGGACGAAGCCGCCCACCACCACCTCGTCGACCGACGCGACCGGCCTGAGCACCCAGGCCACAGCAGGCCAGCGGATCGGTCCACCACGTCGAACGCCCCGACCGGGGCATCCTCGCCCAGCAACCCGATCACCGTCGGACAGGTCGCCGCCCAGACCGGACCCACCGCACCACCCTCCACCGGCGACCCGAGCTGCACGCCATCGCCGCCTCAGCCGACCCCCGACCCCGGAGCTACCCAGTGGACGCCGCCGACCCAACACCCACCCCCTGTTGACCGCCTCGGAGGACGAGGCCGAGGAGGACGGTGAACTGCGTCGGACGTGGCCCGACCAAACCGCCCGTGCCGGAGGGAGAGCGTTCGCTCATACGCAAGACCGCCTGGCATCGGCAAGGCCTGCATCCGGAGACGCCGAGGTGCGGATCCGCCCGGATCTGCTGACTGTGGACGTGCTTGGTACCCTGTCCGCCGTGATCAGTCGGCTCCTGGCCGGTGCGTCCCCGGGAGGCAGCGGCGCCGGCTCGAGCACGAGGATGCACGGATGAGTCGGCCGCACACGTGGGTGGACGGGCGCGTCGATGTCCTGCTGACGGCGTTGCACACGCTCGGTCTGTCCGGGTCCCGCGCGGCCGCCGCCGATCTGATCCACGAGCGGGTCCGGTGGGTG